>JBBRDV010000115.1:0-4355 GCA_038203565.1 Atribacterota bacterium | reverse complement strand
AATCCTCTATCCTTCCGTTGGTACAGGAACCGATAATTGACTGATCAATTTTAATCCCTTTTGCCTCACTGATCGGTTTAGCATTCTCCGGTAGATGAGGGAAAGCCACCTGGGGCTCAATTTTACTAACATCAATCTCTATAATTTTTTCATAATGGGCATCATGATCACTATTATAGATCTGAAAAGGTCTTTTGGCTCGCCCTTTTAGATATTCCAAAGTAATCTCATCAGGTTCGATAATCCCGGTTTTAGCCCCTGCCTCAATGGCCATATTACACATAGTAAAACGGTTATCCATAGAAAGACCTTTAATTATTTCTCCGCTAAATTCCATCACCTTGTAATTTGCTCCATCTACTCCAATCTTGGAAATAGTATACAGGATTAGGTCTTTTCCGCTTACCCATTTATTTAATTTTCCAGAATAGATAAATTTAATGGTAGGTGGCACTTTAAGCCAGACCTCACCAAGAGCCATAACGGCGGCAAAATCGGTACTGCCCACACCGATAGCAAAAGCACCTAATGCCCCGGAAGTGCCAGTATGAGAATCTGCTCCCACTACCACATCTCCGGGAAGTACCAATCCCTTTTCTGGCAGGAGGGCATGTTCTACCCCCATCTTTCCTATTTCAAAATAATTCTCTATTTCATATTCCTGAGCAAATTCTTTTAATAACTTACACTGTTCGGCAGATTTTATATCTTTATTGGGAGCAAAGTGGTCGGGGATCAGACCAATTCTTTTTTTATCAAATACTTGTCTGGCACCACTTTCTTTAAAATATTTTAGAGCAATAGGTGCAGTAATATCGTTGGCAAAAGCAAAGTCAACCCGAGCTTTAAAGATGTCTCCTATCTTAAAATTATCTGTGTCTGTATGAGCTGAGAGTATCTTCTCCACAATTGTTTTTCCCATTATTTTCTCCTTGTCTAATGAAATTTAAAATTTATAATTACAGCATTTATACTGACAGTTTTCGCAGTTATTAGCTTCTTCAGAAGGAGTAATTATTTCTTTGCCTGCACCAATGGCCCAGGATAATGACTTTTGGGGTAGCATCATGTAACCTTTGGTTAGCTTTACTCCGATATTATCAGTGAGAATACTTTTGAAGATGATTTCTTGTTGAGACACTTCCCAACCACCATAACCGGGAGAAAAATGCCTACTCGTTTTAAAGCCCTGTTCTTTTACTTCTTGACGGGCTACCTTTCTAACTCTCCGACTAAAATCCTCGACTGCCACGGTCCCTACTGCATCTAAAGCTAATGCCCGAGGATATTCTCCTTGAGAAAATAATTCGGAAACTTTCTTTTCTATTAATCTTCCAATAGTAACCACTCCTACAAGAAAATGACTTACTCCTTTTAATTGGTTAATTATAGATTTAGAAAATATAAAAGTAAGCTCATTCTCTAAATTAATCATTCCCTTTGATGTAAAGCTAATAATTTTAATTAAAGAATAAATCCCTTGGGGCTTAAAAAGATCATAACCTCGATTAATTTCCTCTTCGGTAATCCGTAAAATATTTTGATTGGGGGTTTTAACCCTTTTTTTGCTATATCCCTGGTATCGTAATACTTCCTCCCTGTCTATATTTAATTTAATATCTTTTATTATCTTCATATCTCTCATCTTTTTTATCTTGATTCGTTAGTTGGTTAATTAATTAGTGGTTAATTGGTTAACGAATTATTAGTATTAAACTAGTTAACTAATTTATCTTGCATTTTGTATTTTACACTAACGACTAATTTAACAAGCGGCAGACTAAATTCATATCTCGCAACGGAAATATATGAACTCCGGCTGCTTCTTTAAATTTACGTATTTCACTAATAAGTTCTCGGGATATCTTTACTCCCTCCTCTACATCCTTCCCCCTCATTCTCCCCTTTACTCCTGGGGGAACAAAGATACCTGGCAAATTATTATTTAAATATTCAACCATTTCATAACTTTTTAAGGGCATAATCCCAATAATTTTAGGTATATTGATATGAGCGGTAAGTTTTAAAAATCTTTCCAGCAGTCTTATATCATAAATGGGTTGGGTTTGAATAAAATTAGCCCCAGCCGATACTTTTTCCTCAAACCGTTTTATCTCCTTTGTTAAATCCTGGGCAGTGGGATTAACCGCTACCCCGATAAAAAAATCTGTTTTACCTTTAAACTCATTCCCACCGTACTCATGTCCATTATTTAACTTGTTTACCATTTTTACTAATCCTATAGAATCTACATCATAAACACCAGTCGCCATAATATAATCACCCACCTCGGGAGAGTCTCCAGTTAAAGCTAAAATATTCTTTACCCCCAAAGCAAATGCACCTAAAAGTTCTGCCTGTAAACCCAATAAATTTCTATCTCGGCAGGTTATATGAAAAATTGCTTCTAACCCTATTTTTTCCTGAATAATATGAGAAAGGGCAATAGGGCTCATTCTTAATTTAGCCAGAGGACAATCGGTAACATTGACCGCATCTACTACCTTTCTGAAATTATCGCAATCCACCTCTCTTAAAATCTTATCTAAATTTAAAGTTTTAGGAGGATCTAACTCCACTGTTACTACAAACTTATTCGCTGCTAATTTTTCTCTTAGATTCATTAACTTTATTTCCGCCTTCCTTTACTTTAGCTAAAATTACAATCTCCCTTTTTAAAAAGGAACAGAGAACCGTTGTCCCCTGTTCCTTTTTTTCCTTTATAATTTTCCTTCTCGAAAAGCCTTAAGATATTGCCCGCAAAATTCATCTTTACCCAATAAAAGGTTGGCTGCTTTAATTAAAGCCATTATCTTCTGATCAGTGGAATCTAATATTACCGCATCAAGACCACAAGCCATTGCCAAAACCACAAAACCTTGATTAATCAATCTTCTCTCCGGCAACCCGTAGGAAATATTACTTAATCCTATAATTGTTTTAACTTTAGGATGTGAATCCTTAATTCTCTTTAAAGTCTCCAGAACAATATTGGAATTTTGAATATTAGCGCTGACCGGCAAAGTTAAAGGATCAATATATATATCTTCTATGGGAATTCCTTCATTAGTAAGTTTCCTTATTAATCCGTCAGCAATTTTAAATCTCTCTTTTGAATCCTGAGGGATACCCCGTTCATCCATAGTAAGGGCGACCACCGAACACTTATATTTTTTAACTAAGGGAAAAATTAGCTTCAGTTTTTCTCTCTCTGCCGTTACTGAATTAATCAAGGCTTTACCTTTATCCCAATCATAAACCTCTAACCCCGCCTTTATAGCTTCATGGTTAGGACTATCGATACATAAAGGAATATCCACTGCTTCTTGAACCGTCTTTACCAACCATTCCATATCTTCCGGTTCGTTCTTTCTAATTGTCCCGATATTTAAATCCAACATCTGGGCTCCACCTTCACCCTGTTTTTGGGCTAGCTCTTGAATAAACTCTTTGTTTTTAACTTCCACCATATTTTTAATATCTTTTCGACTGGAATTTATCTTTTCTCCAATAATTAACATTTAAAATTATCCCCTTAAATTTTTAATAACTCCCTTGCCTTTTCTACTGCCGATGCAGCATCTGGAGCATATACGTCTGCACCAATCTCATTAGCAAACTCTTGGGTAACCGGTGCCCCACCTACCATTACTTTAATCTTATTTCTTAAACCTGCTTTTCTAAAAATAGTTATTACATCCATCATGCCGATCATAGTAGTAGTTAGCAGGGCAGATATACCCACAATATCCGGTTGATGTTTCTGGAAGGCTTTTAAAAATTTTTCAGGAGTGACATCTATCCCTAAATCTATAACTTCAAATCCTCCCCCTCTTAACATCATAGCTACCAAATTCTTGCCAATATCGTGCAAATCGCCCTTTGCAGTACCGATTATTACCTTACCCACGGCTTTTACTCCACTTTTGATTAATTTGGGTTGTAGTAACTCCAACCCTCCGTACATCGCTTGAGAAGCTAATAGTACTTCAGGAAGAAAAATTTCATTGTTCTTGAATTTTATTCCGACAACATCCATTCCTTTAATCAGGCCTTGCTCTAAAATTTCCTTAGGTTCTATTTTCTCCCATAAAGCCTTCTGGGTAATCTCTTTTACTTTTAAAATATCGCCTCGAAATAGGGCCTCTTGTAATTCCTTTAACTCTACCATAAATTATCTCCTTCTCCTAATGCCTTTTTACCGAGAAATTTCCTTAGATTTTTCTGTTGCTCTACTA
Organism: Atribacterota bacterium; assembly: GCA_038203565.1. GTDB lineage: Bacteria > Atribacterota > Phoenicimicrobiia > Phoenicimicrobiales > Phoenicimicrobiaceae > Sediminicultor. The sequence continues at coordinate 117 of JBBRDV010000115.1, read as the reverse complement.
ACCGCTTTAATGAGGGCTACTCTTATCCCCCCATCTTCTAACTCCATCAATCCATCTACTGTAACTCCCGCAGGAGTAGTTACAGCATCTTTCAACAAAGCGGGATGCATTCCTGTT
>JBBRDV010000114.1:0-4400 GCA_038203565.1 Atribacterota bacterium | reverse complement strand
CTTGTCTTATATATCTACTTTCTTATTTTTTTCTTTGAAAATATTTTTTCTTGGCTTTTTTTGCTAAAATATCCTTCTTTTCCTACTATTCTATTCCTACTGTTTTTTATTATAGCATATTTTAGAAAAAGCTTTAATGCTAATTTTTTACCGGTTTTGCCAGTATCAACTGTCTGGGGCACCTTTTTTAACTCTTGCCATAGTAAAAATTATATGTTATACTTTTTCTGTTTTAATTAGCCTTTATATTCGATATACTAATTTAAATAGTTTGTTAATAACACGATAATATTTAACAAAAATATTATTTTGGCATCTAACCTAAAAAATATAAAATATTTGTATTCAGATAACTAAAAAAATTCAGGAGATTTCATTTTATGACAACAAGTGTAAATTTTATATATTGGTTTATCGCTCTTTTCCCTATCTTGGTTATTCTATTTTTTATGATATCTTTGCGATGGAGTGGAGGCAGAGCAGGTTCTTTAAGTTGGCTTGTGACCAGTGGGATTGTTTTATTTATTTTCGGTGCCAGTACGAAATTAATTGCTGTTGCCTCTTTAAAAGGATTATGGAATACCATTTTTATCATCTATATTATCTGGGGGTCGATGGCTATTTATAATATTGTGGATAAGATTGGGGGATTTCAAAGTATCGCATCGACTTTTACCCAGCTTACGGGAGGTAATAGAATTCTTCAGCTCTTAGTTCTTGGTTGGGCTTTCCCCTCGTTTCTTCAAGGTGTTTGCGGGTTTGGAACCCCGGTGGCAGTTGCCGCACCTCTTTTAATAGGATTAGGATTTAATCCTATTATCGCAACCATAACCGCTTTGTTGGGGCACTCCTGGGCAGTTACTTTTGGTTCATTAGGTTCTTCATACGCTGCTATTATTGAAACAACAGGATTAGATCCTGAGGGAATAGCACTTACGGCAAGTATATTCCTTGCCATAGTTTGTGTATTTATTGGCTTAACGATATGTTTTATATATAATGGATTAAAAGGATTAAAAGAAGGAGCACTGGCTGCAATTTTATTATCCCTTACTATGGGAATCACCTTAATCATTAGTGCAACTTTTATCTCTCCTTATTTAGCATCCACCCTGGCAGGTTTAGTTGGTTTGTTGGTCGGAGGATTTGTACTTCCAAAAATAAAATGGTTTAAGGTGAAACATTTCGAAGATAAAAAAGATGAGAAGAATATCAATTTCCATATTGCATTTGCACCTTATTACATATTAATAGCAATAGTATTTGTGGTTTATTTATCACCACTGAAAAAATTACTTTCCGTATATAAAATAGGGCTTTCCTTCCCTGAAACTGAGACTGCCGTAGGATTTATCAATCAAGCAATTTCGTCCTATAATCCAATTGAACTTCTTACTACACCTGGTACACTGATATTTCTTTCCGCTTTGTTATCTATTTTATATTTTTATTTCAAAGGATTATGGAAAATACCTTATAGCAGAGAAATAATCAGTTTAGTCATTAAACAAGCTTTCCCCGCAACCTTAACGGTCATGACTATGAGCATGATGGCATCCATTATGGTGGATGCCGGGTTAACCAATCTGCTTGCCCAAGGAACTGCAAAATTTACTCAACATTTTTATCCCATTTTCTCTCCACTTATAGGTATGTTAGGAGCCTTCATGACCGGGAGTAATACCTCTTCCAATATTTTATTTGGAGTTTTTCAAAGAGACGTCGCAAATTTTTTAGGTATCAATGCAATTATTATTGCTTCCCTACAAACCACTGGCGGTTCACTTGGGAATGCAATTTCCCCGATGGATGTTGCCTTAGGAGCGGCTGTATCTAAAATTCACGGCCAAGAAGGAACCATTATAAAAAAGACTATCCTCTATGTCATTTTTATGGAAATTATTGTAGGATTTCTTGGTTACTTATATCTTAAATTAAACTAATTTGAAGGTAGATAAATGATATTTATGAAAACATTAATAAACAATTCAATATTAAACTATATAAAAAATGTATTCCGAAAGTATGACGATAACAAAAAATTATTTAGTGCAGTATTAATCATATGGATTAGCGCATTTTTGCTCTATTTCGGAGTCATATCAGACAGTTTATTTATTACCAATGCAAGCCTATCTATCTTAGCCTTGATATGTCTGTTTGCTGTTTTTTTTATCAAATAGATAGATGTAATTTTTCTCTAACTATTGCTTATGCGTAACAAAAATAATCCTATTTTTTATTTGATAAATCCAATAAAATGTAAAAAGGGACACCCCCACGTCGTCCCTTTTTACAAAAAGACCGTCACCGGTTACTCCAGGAAAAGTGCTTTGAGGTAATCGGTAAGTTCTATAGATTTCTCTATTTGGGTTAAAGGTATCTCATTCTCTTTGCAAATTGGGGTAAATATACCATCCAGGTTTCCATCCGCTTTTACTATTACATAATTACATTTAGGTGTTATTAAATTAATCATATTATCAGAATCGGGTCCCCTTCTAGTTTCACCGCCCAGATGCATACCAATAATTTTTATTCCCTTTTCTTGGGCAACAGCGATTAATTCTTTAGCTCTTTCCGCTTTATCCTGAAAGCTTATCCCTGCCGTTCCTACTCCCTTTCCGCTTCCTCTGATAATGAGAATGAGTGTTTTTATGCCTTCTAATTCGGTCGATCATAAACATACAATCCGGATTATTAATTCCTTCATTTGCTAAAATTATTTCCCAACCCATTTCCTCTAATTCTTTAACTATATTAGGAGAAATACGCTGGTCAATGGTAAGTTTTTCTTGATTTTCGGGAATGGTATTTTCTAGAATCAGATAAATAATAAGACCACCATATGTGGGCATCGATAGCTTCCTGGATATCTATTTGGTAATCAATCACATTTACCAATGTTTGGGTTAAAGTTTGAATCCCTCCATCTCCATTGGAAGAACTTAAAGCAAATAAAGGCTTGCCATCCTTACACACAATGGTGGGGTTATAGGATTTATAGGTCTCTTACTTGGTGTAAGTCCGTTAGGATGATCGGGCTCTAAGTTAAATCGCTTCATTCCAGAATTTAAAGGAAAACCTAGAGGTTCAATGACTACACCACAACTAAATGGATTCGTAAGGCTAGTAGTAACATAAACCAGGTTTCCCCACTTATCAGCTATACAAACAAAATTGCTCTAGTATCGTAATGGATCTAAATCTGCGGCTCCCAAAGCAGCAAGCACTGCAACTACTGCGTCAAAGGCATTGCCACCTTGTTGAAGCATTAACGCCCCTGCTTTAGTAGCCTCAGTATAATAGCTGTAAACCATCCATTCACTCCCATCAACCAATATAGCATCAGTATTACAAGTTAATAGTAATGTTGCTATCACTAGATAAATTAAGAAGAATAGAAATTTTGATTCTTATGGCTTTACCTATAAATATATAACTTATGTCTCCGACGGTAATTGAAAAACTGTTTTTAGAATATCAGTTACCTCATTTAACTTTTCAATTTCAACAAGAGGAATCTTCTTTTCTTCACAAATCTTGGTGAAGATACCATCTTTATTTCCATCACTTACAACCACTACATAGTCGCAAATAGGAGTAACTAGATCTATCATTACTTGAGAGTTCTCACCCCGTCTTTCCGCGCCTCCTAAATGCATTCCTATAATCTTTATCTCCTTTTCTTTGCATACTGCAATAAGTGCTTTAGCTCTTGTGACCTCTTCTTGGATATTCACACCTGCCTCTCCTAACCCTTTACCACTTGCTCCAAGGATGATAATTAGGGTTTTCATGCCTTCAAGTCCATCTGCGTTTAAAAAATTATCTGTCTTAATCTCAAAATTAATTCTACGGGCTAATAAGCTCACTATGGCGATTTCTGGGCTTTGCCCAGGGGCAGTCATGGCCACAGGGGTCTCGGCAGTAAAGGGGACTTCCGCTTGAGCTGCAAAGATGCTGACTATCCCAGTAAAATAAATTAAAATACTAATTCCAATAATGGTAAGTAATTTCACATTTTTTCTCATTTTCATTATAATCTATCTCCTTCCAAAAAGTAATCTTCTTAAACATTTAATAGTTTCGCTTTAAATATTTTATTAAGTAAAATCGTTTTTTATCTCGTATAAACAATTTTTAAATACTTTTCTGTTAGAACGTTAAATTACTTAGTGTGTTTCCCTCTAATTCTATTTCCTTATAATATACGCCATTAGAAAAAATATTAGATAAAAAGATTTACAAGGTCGTTGGAATCGAAGCGGATTATAGTAGTTATATTAGCATTAAGTTTGTTTATTTAAAGGAGAAAACTAATGGCTTGAGGAACAATTTATACTGATAGTAAGTTCCACCGACTAATTTTTCTTGTTCCTATTTGATAATCCTTTGTT
>JBBRDV010000113.1:0-4415 GCA_038203565.1 Atribacterota bacterium | reverse complement strand
TGCGCCCGTCTGTTAAGGGAAAGGCCGATTGAAGCCGGGCTTGATCCGGAATTTGCCGAGCTTGATGACCTCGATGATACTTTATTGAAAGAAGAGGCCTGGAAGAGATATCTGCTTAATCTTAAAATAGAAGAATCCTCCTCTATGATACATCTGGAAGAATTGGGCATAAAGCCCTCCGAACTTGCGGATTGTTATAAAATGGTATGCACTTATCCGGAGGTTAAGCCCTCTTTTCCGGTATTACCAAAACCGAATATAAAAGAAGCTCTCAAAGAGATGATTTCTTTCAGCGATGAAGCCAGCCAATATATTCCGGATGAAGAACCGAAAATGGGTTATGACAAATTACAGGAAGCAGTCTTAAGCGTAAAAAGGATGAAGGGTTTTTATGATTACATTAAAGAAGATTATAATAAGATAAAATTGTTGGAAAATTTTTCCAACTCAGAAAAGGTTACTTTAAACCGATGGACTTCCCAAGAAAAGGCAAAAGAGTACAGAGATTCCATTGTTTTAAAACTTCAAGAAAAAGTTATTAATCCGATCCTGCAGCAATGGCGGGAATACTGTTATGCCGATACCCTCAAATTCGTTCTGCCGGCGGTAGAATATTATCACGAATTGCGCCAGAAGGTTTCGATGCTTAATTTTCAGGATTTGCTCTTAAAGACCTCTCGGCTGTTAAGGGATTACCCCGAGGTACGCCAATATTTTCAGCAAAAATATAAATGCCTGCTGGTAGATGAATTTCAGGATACCGACCCTATTCAGGCAGAAATAATCTTTTATCTTACCGGCCAGGATGTTTATGAAAAGAACTGGCAGAAATTGATACCGCGCCCGGGTTCCTTATTTGTGGTAGGAGACCCTCAGCAGTCTATTTATCGATTTCGCCGGGCTGATATTGCCATCTATAATCTGGTAAAGGGGTTGATTGAAAAAAGCGGAGGGAAGGTTTTAACATTACAGGCTAATTTCCGCTCACTACATTCTATCGGTTCTTACCTTAATCCTATATTTGAAGAGCTATTTTCAATCGGTCAGGGAAAATTCCAGGCCGTATACTCACCGATGCAGACCGTTTGGGAAGATAATTCACAATATCTTTCCGGAGTAAGGCAGCTGATTATTTCTAAAGGAAGCAATAAAAGTGATACTATCCGGCAGGATGCCCAATCCATCGCTCGAGTCATTCGCGATATGGTCGATAAGGGATTTAAATTAGTGCGGACAGAAGAAGAGATAAAGGCCGGAACTTCTACTTCAGTCACCTATAAGGATTTTATGATTCTTCTGCGATATAAAGGAGGGATGGATATCTATGCCCGCACTCTTGCAGAATATGGAATACCCTTTACGGTTTCGGGATACACCTCTTTAAATGAATCCTACCAGATAAAAGAACTGTTAAAGTTATTTCGCTTACTGAGAGATATAGAAAATCAGGTGCTGATTATCGCTGTTTTGCGGGGGATATTCTTTGGATTTTCTGATGATGATTTATATCAATTTAAAGAAGCAGGCGGTGAATTTGATTTTTATGAAAAGATACCGGAAAAACTAAACCTCAAACTAAAGGAGAATTTTGATAGAGCTTTTTGCCGGCTAAGGCAATTTCATCTGTGGACTCAAAAACTGCCGCCGGTTACGGCTATGGAAAAGATAATTATTGATTCAGGTCTGCTTTCCCATTCCTGTTTAGAGGGTTACAATCTAAATAAATGCGGGGAGCTTTATTTCATTCTGGAGAAATTAAGAAAAGCGGAGGCGGGAGAAGTTATAGGGTTTGCCTCAATGGTAGACCAATTAGAAAAGATGTTGGAAGCCGGGATCGAAGAGGAGCTGGATATACTAACCGAAGAAAATACTGTCCGGATGATGAATTTACATAAAGCTAAAGGTCTGGAATCCCCGCTGGTATTTTTAGCAATTTCTTACAATTCCACTACCCATGAACCAACTTATTATATTGAAAGGACAGGGCAGGAACCGTATGGTCATTTTTTAGTGTGTCGCTCTAATGCTTACAATAAAGGGAAAAGATTAGCTCAACCCAAAAATTGGGAGGATTATTGTCAGCTTGAGGCATCTTACAATGAAGCAGAAGGACTCCGCCTGCTCTATGTAGCGGCCACTCGGGCCAAGAATCTCCTGGTTATCAGCAGTTTAAACCATCAGAGTAATAAGAGTAATCCCTGGCTGCCTTTATTGAAAAATATTGGAGAAGAGATGAACATTACTGTTCCGGAAGCAGGATTGCCCAAGGTGGAAGTAAAAGAAAAAGAATCTTTGCTTGAGGGTTATAAAAAGATTCAAAAAGAATGCGGGCAATGGATGAAAGATTTATCAAAAAGTAGTTATTATGAAAAAACACCGACTGATTTTAAAGATGAAGAGAAACACCGAAAGATTGCCACGGTTGATGTCGGCGGGACTGCTTGGGGGAGTGCTGTTCATAGAATCTTTGATTATTTAATTAAAGAAGATCCTGATGAGCAGTTATTGTCTTTACATGCGGAAGAGGCTCTGGAAAAACAGGGGATATCTCCAAAGAGAAAAGTAGAATTAGAGGAGCTGGTGCAAAAGTTTAAAAAGAGTGATTTATATCAACGCCTGAAAAAAGCAGAACTTAAGTATAGCGAAGTTCCCTTTACTATAAATATTGAGCCCGCTCACCCTCTTCATGCCGAATTAAACAGGCAGGATTCCCGCCCAATAATTCTGTCCGGAACTATTGACCTGGTTTTTAAGGAAGCCGATGGCTGGGTAGTGGTAGATTATAAGACTGACCGGCCAAAAAATGAGAAGGATTACCCCAAATTAACCGAGGTCTATCAAAAACAGATTGCTATTTACAGCCAGCTGTGGCAGGAAATCACCGGAGAACAGGTGAAACAAAGCAGTCTATATTTTATAAATTAGTCACCCAGTCTACCGGTTACCGGTTAACTAAGCATATACAATCACTATTAAGCTCCATTTCAGTTCATTTTAGATATTTTAAAGGAGAAATTATAAAAAAAAGAAAGGTTTTTTAATATTAAAGAAAGTAAGTAATATTTATGTTATATGTAATAAATAGGTGGTGATAAGCAGGATATGAAAAAAATATTAAAAAATATTTTAGATTGGTTGGAATTAAAAGTAAGCTATGCTGATTTAAGATTTGTTCAAACCGAAGAGGAGAGCATCGAAGTAGAAAATGGTATTTTATCTTCCTATACTATCTCAACTGATAGAGGAGTAGGAATACGAGTATTGGCAAACGGTGCCTGGGGATTTGCTGCTTCTAATAATTTAGACGAAGCATCTTTACAGGAAATAGCCGCCAAAGCTCTGGATATTGCCCGAGCCTCTGCCCTTGCAAAAAAAGAAGATGTTAGACTTGCTCACGAAGATAAACATATTGACACTTATATTACTCCGATAACTAAAAACCCTTTCCAGATTAGTCCTGCTGAAAAGATAGACCTTTTAGTAAAATCTACCAAGATGATGTTAAAAGATAAAGTAAGGAAAAGTGAAGGTTCACTTATTTTTTATAAGACCCAAAAAATATTTATATCTACCGAAGGTTCTGAAATCGAACAGACCCTATTTGAATCCGGAGGTGAGATTGCTGCCTATGCTATCGGTGATGGGGATTTTCAAAAACGTTCTTATCCTTCCAGTCTTGGAGGGGATTGTGCTGCGCGGGGCTATGAATTTATTGAAGAGATGAATTTATTAGAAAATGCAGAAAGAGTTGCAGAAGAGGCCAATCAATTATTAATTGCTCCTCCTGCTCCGGAAGGGATAATGGATGTTGTGTTAGGAGGGTCTCAACTTGCACTTCAGGTTCATGAGTCCTGCGGACATCCGGCAGAATTAGATAGGGTTTTGGGGAAGGAAATTAGCTACGCCGGAGGAAGTTTTTTAACTCTGGACAAATTAAATAATTTTACCTATGGAAGCCCGGAGGTGACTATAGTGGCTGATGCAACTGTTCCCGGAGGTTTAGGTACTTTTGGTTATGATGACGAAGGTGTCCCGGCCTCTAAAAGTTTTCTGGTAAACCAAGGAAAATTTGTGGGTTATTTAACCTCCAGAGAAGATGCCTTTAAATTGGGACTACCGAGCAATGGTGCTGCTCGAGCAGAAAATTGGAACAGAATACCTTTGGTTAGGATGACTAACGTCAATTTACTCCCGGGAAATTTGGAGCTGGATGAACTTATTGGAGATATAAAGGAAGGTTTATATTTAGATTATAATAAGAGCTGGAGCATAGATGATAAAAGGATAAACTTTCAATTTGGTACGGAGATTGCTCGGGAAATAAAAAATGGTAAGTTAGGGAAAATTTATAAAAATGCAGTCTATCAAGGTATAACTCCGGAATTTTGGAAATCTTGTGACGGGGTAAGTTCTGG
>JBBRDV010000112.1:0-4432 GCA_038203565.1 Atribacterota bacterium | reverse complement strand
ATTCCTCTCCTCCCCTATGTCATTCCTGCCTGTCTGCTGTGCTTGCACAGGCAGGCAGGCAGGAATCCATTCTTTCTTTATGTTATTGCGAACCCTGATTTATCAGGGCGCGGCAATCTCTTTCTTAACCACCGAAAACTGAAACCTTTTAAGCTCTTTCAGCAAATGCTGAAAAGTAACTTTTTAATGAAAATTAAAAGCTGGCCTTGACTTATGTTTCATTACAATGTATACTTTCAGCAAACGCTGAAAAAGTAATATTGGGTGAAACAATGATTACAGAAAAAGAAATTATTGATAGTATTAAAAAAAATATACGAAATTTGTTTGAGTCTACTGATTTTGTCAAAGTGAATAGTATAAGCTCAGAGGTTAATAGTCTATTACCCAATCAACAGGTTCAACCTGATTTAATTGTAGAAGTAAAGACGAAAGACAGAAAAAAATATTTTATTGTTTTTGAAGTTAAATCGGCAGGGCAGCCACGGTATACAAGAATGGCGGTGAATCAGCTAAAATATATGGTCAATAATAGAAAAAACTATTATGGCGTATTTGCTGCGACCTTTATCTCTGAAGAGTCTAAACAAATCTGCAATGAAAATGGCATTGGTTTTATAGACCTTGCCGGGAACTGTCTCTTTAAATTTGATAATGTCTATATAAACGTTGAGGGACACCCTAATCTCTCCCCTAACACTAGACCATTAAAATCAATTTTCTCTACTAAATCCACCCGTGCCTTGAGAGTTTTCCTATGTAATACAAAAAAGGAATGGTTTGTAAAAGATATTGCCAAAGAGGCAAATATAAGTCTCGGACAGGCATCTAATATTAAACAACGACTCCTGGAATTCGAATTTATTGAAGAAACAGGTAGTGGAAAGAAGTTGAAAATCAGTCTAAAGAATGCAGAACTATTATTAGGGAAATGGTCAAGTAATTACAGCTATCGAAAGAACAAGATAAGAAATTTTTACTCAATGGATGATGTGGATGTTTTAGAAAGAAAATTAATCGACTATTTTAAAAAAAATCAAATATCGTATGCTTTTACCTTAACATCCGGATCATCGAGAGTGGCACCTTTTTTAAGATATAAAAGAATTTTTACCTATGTGTGCAATAATATTGATCGGATAGCGAAAGATCTAAATTTTAAAGAAGTATCTACAGGCCCTAATGTCTCCTTCCTTGAACCTTATGATGAAGGAGTATTCTATTATTTACAGGAAGTAAATGGCGAAAAAGTTGTTTCCGATATCCAGCTATATTTAGACCTTCAAAGTTATATGGAGCGTGGAGAAGAAGCAGCAAAGTTTCTTCTTGAAAGAAAGTTAAGAAAACAATGGCAATAAGATACGAATATGGCAAAAAAGAAGTTAATGCATGTTTGTCAGTCCTTGTAGAACTTATGACTATTCTGGGAGAGTTTCGTGAAAACATAGTATTGGTAGGTGGTTGGATTCCATACTTTCTCACGGAAGAAAACAGGCATGAACATGTAGGTAGCCTCGATATTGATATTGCATTGGATTTTCAAAAAATATCCGGAGATACATATAAAACAATTCTGCAAGCATTAAAAAGTAAAGGTTACGAAGAAGGGGAACAACCTTTTATTTTTTATCGAACAATTCCAACTGAAAATAGTGGAAATATAACCGTAGAGATAGATTTACTAACTGGTGAATATGGTGGAACTAGCAAATCTCATCGTACTCAGACAATTCAAGATGTTAGAGCGAGGAAAACAAGAGGCTGCGATCTAGTTTTTAAACAAAATCGTTCTTTAAAAATATCTGCAAACATGCCAGATGGTGCGTTAAATGAGGTGTCTATAAAAATTGCGACCGTTATACCTTTTTTGGTAATGAAAGGAATGTGCATATGGGACCGATATAAGGAAAAAGATGCCTATGACATTTATTTTACAATTTTACATTATCCGGGAAGCATTAACGAATTGGTTAAAATTTTTCAAACTTTTATATCTAATAAACTTGTGCAGGAAGGTCTTGGTAAAATTAAAGCGAAATTTAAAGATATAGATGCTCCCGGACCTGTTTGGTTAATAAAATTTGAAGATATTGAGGATGAGGAAGAAAAGGAAAGAGTTAGTAGAGATGCTTACGAAAGAGTGAATGCTTTTTTAGACATCCTTGGAATAGAAGAGTTCAAAGAAAGATAAGAAGACAGAAAACATTCCTCTGTCTATATAATTTTTTGCGTAAAGAAAATTATTTGACTATACCAGTTTTTTAATAATAAATTCCGGATCTTCTATATAAAAAGGTAAGTATGATAAAGGAAGAAGAAAAAAAGATGGAGAAAAAAGAGCGTGCTATGAAAATAGCTCAAAAAATTCGGTGTAAAAAGGATGATTGATCATTGAAGAAAACAGCAAGAAGAATTGATAGCACATCATCAAGAACAGCACATTATACTTGTATGTATAGAGCTGCATCATATCTTGAGAAAAATGAATTATATAAATCAGAAGACTATATTGCACCAAGATTGCTACAAGGACTGATTAAATTTCCCGTAAAGCTCAAACTTATCAATTACAATTGGATGTTTTTCCCCAAGGGGATTTATGAATATGTCATTGCCAGAACAAAATACATAGATAATATTTTTAAAGCAGCGATTGAAAACGGTATTGAGCAAATTCTTATATTTGGTGCCGGATTTGATTCGAGGGCATTACGTTTTGCTAAGAAAAATATTAAAATAAAAATATTTGAATTAGATACACTACCTACACAAACAGCAAAAATAAAACAGTTGATGGAGAAGAATATTTCTATCCCAAAAAATACTATTTTCATACCGATCGATTTTCACCTTGATTCACTAGCTGAAAAACTGGAATCAAATGGATTTAAAAGAAATAAAACCACGCTATTTATCATGGAAGGTATTCTTATGTATTTGAATAAAGAGGCGGTCGATGAACTATTTAAATCAATATACCAACTTGCAGTGCCTGAAAGTAGAGTGATTTTCGATTATGTTCACGCATCAGTATTAAGAGGAGAAAACATTTATTATGGCGAAAAGGATGTTTATAAAAAAGTAAATAGTCTCCGTGAACCATGGTTATCCGGTATAGAAAAAGGAGAAATGGAGGCATGGTTAAAAAATTACAATTTTAACTTGATTCAGCATTTAAATTCAGAAGATTTGGAAAAAATGTTTTTTAGAGATGAATATGGTAACATTATAGCGAAAATTAATGGTACGCTCTGTATTGCCCATCTAAAAAAATAGTTATAAGCGCGGTACTTCAGAAAGCAAGAAGAATTGAGTCTTACCATACGGAACAAATATACCCAAGGCCTTGGCTAATATTCTTCGAGTTATCGGACAAGGAATGAAAGTATGTGTCGAGATAACTATAATGAGATTATTTGCAAACCTATTTTATAATTTTCAATAGGAATAACCCGAGACGTGGCAATCCCTATCTGACCACTGTAAACCAAAAACCGAAAATATTTTATCCCGAAAAAAGGATTTTTAAAACTTTTGTCGAATATATCTACAGGTATCAAATTTCAACTTCATATGAACTTATTTATTCCTCATTTAATGACAAAGACATTCCCGAGGAAAATGATGTCATACAAACCAATGTTGCCCTGGTAGCAGCTGCCGGGACTATTTCAGACTACCTATTTCCTGCCTTGGTCAGTCAGTTTTCCGAAGGTTTTATTGTCGTCCAGGGGCTTATGCCTACAGAGAATCTATATGATTGTGCGGTAGATACTTACCTGAATGGCATTAATTTTTTTAATTCCTACAAAAGCACTTTTTCCAGAGTCGAAGGACTGGTGCAGACGGATGCCCGTCAAGTGTTGGATACAATTGACCAGATGGCTGAAGAAGGTAAAGATGTGATCACTATTTACATCATTGCCCATGGCGGTGTAGATGGCATCAGATTGGGAGGTCAATGGTTTACTGCAACCCAGTTCAAAAATAAGATGGCTGCTTTGCCGGATATCGTCTTCAATTTTATTTTAGGGTCCTGCCATAGTGGAAGTTTTATCGATGACCTCAGCTCCCTTGATAATGTATGTGCCATTGAGACAGCTTGCTCTCCGGATGAAGGAGCTTCGGGAGATGTAGACGCATGGGGCAGCAGCGATGATTATAATCCTAGTGATGTAGGCAGTGAATGGACCAGTTCCCTGATTGCGGCAATGTTTAGTATTGCCCAGGATTCTACTAAAATGAATAATATTCAAACTTGGGCTTTAAGCGATGAAGTACCGGTAACCTGTATGCTCATTTATGAGGCAGGTTTTGGAGCTTTAGGTAATCAATTGGGATTGGGTTTGACCCATAATTTGGATTTTTCTAATGTGATGGGCTGGGCTACTCCCAATCATTATTATTGCTGGGAAATATTATATTAGCATAT
>JBBRDV010000111.1:0-4491 GCA_038203565.1 Atribacterota bacterium | reverse complement strand
CTTAAAGATAGTAGTTACCTACTATCCTCCAAAGCTAACTACTGGCGGTTGGTTAGACCTTACCAGACGGGATTCCCACCCGTTATATGATACGACCTTGCTAGGCCGCACGACCGATTTACCAATTTCATTTAGTCATTAGTAGGGGCAGACCTTGTGTCTGCCCGTAATTAGTAATGAGTTTATGTTTTGAGTTTATAAAAACAGCTTACTTATAACATATTACACATTACACAACTTACTGGTAAACTGGGTAACCAGGTAACCACTAACTAGCTAATACAACTAAAGCCGAACTACTTTTTCTCCACAATATTTACATTGCCCATCTTTATCCGAACCCACATTGATAATATTATAACCTATGCGTTTGATTAAAGTTTTTTTACAATTTCCGCAATAAGTTGTACTGGCTTCCTCATCCCGGATATTTCCTAGATATACATATTTTAATTTCTTTTGGGCAATGTCACGAACTTTGTATAAGGTGGAAATGGGCGTTGCTTCAATATCCATCTTATAACAGGGGGAATAGCGAGAAAAATGCAAAGGGATATTTTCACTTAGAGATGAAATCCAATCCACCATCTCCTTAATCTCTTCTTCACTATCATTTAACCCGGGAATAATTAAATTGGTTATTTCTATGTGGCAATATTCTTTAGAAAGCTCAATGGTGTTAAGCACGGGGGAGAGGCTTCCTTTAGAATATTTTTGATAAAAGGAATTTCGAAAAGATTTAAGATCAATATTCATAGCATCAATAAAAGGTAAAAGTTTGATAAGAGGTTCACGATTAATAAATCCGTTAGTCACTAGTATATTTTTTAAGTTATTCTTTTTAGCTAACCTGGCCGTATCTAAAACGTATTCATACCAGATTAGCGGCTCAGAATAGGTATAACATATTGCCGGAGAATTATTCTGCAGGGCTAATTGTATTGCCCCTTCAGGGGATAATTCTTCTACTTGAACATCTTTAATATTTGCCTGAGAAATAATCCAGTTCTGACAGAAAACACAATTAAAATTACACCCTATGGTTCCCAGTGACAAAACCATTGTCCCGGGAAAAAAATGATAGAGCGGTTTTTTTTCAATAGGGTCCATTCCGTAAGAGGAAACTTTGGAATAAATTAAAGAATAAAGTCGGTTATCTATATTTTCCCGAGCTCGGCAAAAACCAACCTGACTTTTCTTTATTAGGCATTCTTTGGGGCAAAGTAAACATTTTATAATCCCTTTGTCTTTATCGATTAATTCATAAAACATTGCTTCTTTCATTTAAAAAATCACCTCTCTTAACTATTCGCTAACGACTAATTAATAATATCTTTTCACTTCAAACCGATATAATTTTACTTTTTCACCAGGATAAATGCCTGCTTTACGCTTAGCAATATCTATCTGTTCCTCTACAGTATCTACACCTTCTAAATCCGGTAGCAATAAACCCTTTTTATAACCACTGCTAACAATTACTCCATATTTTTCAGGATCAAGTTCTGAGACATCAAAAATTTCTTCAGGAGGAGACAAGGTATCCACCGAAATAGTTAAATCACCTAGTTCAGAAGCTGTTACCATAGAAAAACGAGGATCATCAACAGCAGCACTAATAGCATTCTTTATAATCTCTTGGGCTATATTTTCCTGAGTAGGCATAAAAGTTCCTATACACCCTCTTAAATTACCGTTTTTTTTAAGAGAAACAAATACACCTGCCTTTTGACTAATCATCTCTATAGGAAGGTCCAGCGGAGGAGTAATTATTTTCCCCTGTTTTATATAATTTTCAATCGTCTCTCTCGCTAATCTAACATAAACACTTTCTTCTTTCGCTTTCATAATTTATTTGACTCCCTTTATAATTAATTAGTTATTAGTTTTTAGACAAGAAAAATTAGTTTTCAGTTCACGGTCTTCAGTTTTCGGTATAAAACTAATTCATTTTTCGCTTTACATTGTTTTAGCATATCCTGGGTAATTGTTCTCCACTTAGCATATCAACTATTCTTTTTCCACCAATGGTAGTATTCAGGTAAACTTTTCCCTCCGATTTTTTTACCACTCTGCCGATAATTTTTGATTCTTTTCCGTATTTATTCTCTTTCATCTTTTTTAGCATATCGGGAGAAATTTCCAAGGGAATAAAAGCCACCAATTTACCTTCGTTGGCGAGGTACAAGGGGTCATAACCTAATATTTCGCAAGCCGCTCTTACCTCTTCCTGAATAGGGATATCGCCTTCGTTTATCTCTATATCTACCTTTGAGAATAAAGCTATTTCGTTTAGAGTAGTAGATAAGCCTCCTCGCGTAGGATCTCTTAGAACATGGATATCTTTGCTAACTTCTAACATATCTGCCACTAAAGAAGAAAGAGGAGCAGTATCACTTTTTATCTCTGTTTCGAATTTTAAGCCCTCTCTTTCCGATAAAACCGCAATTCCATGGCTGCCAATGGGACCATTTATCATAACTACATCTCCAACTTTAGCATTACTTCCGGAAATATTTACTCCTTCTTTCACTATTCCCACACCTGAGGTATTGATAAATATTTTATCTGCAGCCCCTCTATTCACCACTTTAGTGTCCCCGGTCACAATATCAACCCGGGCAACCGCTGAAGCCTCCCTCATACTTAAAACAATCTTTTCTAACAAGCTTAAAGAGAATCCCTCTTCGATAATAAAAGAACAGCTTAAATATCTAGGAGTTGCCCCACACATTGCTAAATCATTGACTGTACCGTAAACTGCCAGCTCCCCAATATTCCCTCCTTTGAAAAATAAAGGGTCTACCGTATAAGAATCGGTAGTATAGGCTAATTTTAATCCTTCGATATTTAATACCGCACCATCATCAAGTCTTTCCAAATAAGGATTATTAAAATTAGACAAAAATAATTTTCTTATTAAATTAAAAGATAATTTCCCTCCACTACCATGACTCAGTAATATTTTATCTTCTTTCATTATCTTTCCCTTTCTCATTTAGTCGTTAGTGCTAGATCAAGTTCTTAGTTTATAGTTTTTGGTTTATAGATAAAGAAATACAATTGACAGTTTACAGTATGCAATTAAAAAATTAAAAAAGAAAAGTGAAAAACTATAGTTCAAAACCTCAAAACCTTTTTTATATGGTATTTAACGTAGGGGTCGGATTTATCCGACCCGGTTCCTTGCGGGTTCGATGAATCGAACCCCTACAACCTAAACTCTCTAAGTTATTATTATTCTCGATCCTGGTTCCTGACTTCTATTTTCTTCACGATATACTATATACTACATACTATATACTAATTATATTTATAATACGCGGCACAAGTGCCTTCGGTAGAAACCATACATGCTCCTTGGGGGTTTTCGGGAGAGCAACCCTTTCTGAAAAGAGGACATTCGGGCGGGGTTATTACTCCTCTTAATACTTCCCCACAACAGCAGCTTTTTGGTTCTTTGGTTTCTTCTATTTCTACTTCGTATTTTCTTGCATTAAATTTCCCATATTTATCTTTTATCTCCAAACCGCTAAGGGGGATATTGCCTATTCCTCTCCAATTGGAATCAACCACTTTAAATACCTCATCAATTTTATCTAAAGCAATCTTGTTCCCTTCAGGTTTGACTGCCCTTTCATATTGTATTTCTACCTCTGCCCTACCATCTTCAATCTGTTTGATCAGCATATAGATGCTCTGCAGGATATCCAGAGGCTCAAATCCACAGATGACACAAGGAACTCCATACTGAGCAGCAATAAAATTATAAGGTTGACTCCCGATAATCACACTTACATGCCCCGGGCAGATAAAACCATCAATGTTTACTTCTTTTCCCTCTAATAAAGCTTTCATTGCGGGAGGCATAATCTTGGCTACGCTCAAAACAGAAAAATTATTTACCTTTTCTTTTTGGGCTTTTAATACAGCGCTGGCTATAGTAGGAGAAGTCGTCTCGAACCCCACTCCCATAAATACAACTTCTTTAGAAGAATTATCCTGAGCGATCTTTAAAGCATCTAAAGTAGAGTAAACAATCCTGATATCTGCTCCATCGGCCTTTTCTTTTTCCAAAGTAGAGGTAGAGCCCGGAACCCTGATCATATCCCCAAAAGTAGTGATGATAAAATCATTTTTCTTGGATAGAGCAATTATCTTATCGATAGATGGAATTGGGGAAACACATACCGGACAACCCGGTCCGGAGATAAGATTAATATTTGAGGGTAACATTTTTCTGATGCCATTTCTAAATATGTTTACTGTATGAGTTCCGCAAACTTCCATTAAATTAATCTTTCTTTTAGAAATAGTTTTAATTTGACGGAGAATTTTCTGGGCTATTTCTTTATTTCTATATTCATCAATATATCTCAATCTACCTTCCCCTCCCAAGCTCTAAATATTTCTAAGGCTTCTTTCTGATCAATCACCTGGATGGCAAAACCAGCATGTAAAAGCACATAATCACCCACTGCAACTTGAGGA
>JBBRDV010000110.1:0-4676 GCA_038203565.1 Atribacterota bacterium | reverse complement strand
TAACAAAGGGTATTCATTTTTTCAGCTTCTTCAAGAAATAATCTTATAGCTGTTTTGAGCATCTTTTTGGCATGTTCAACACTATTTCCACAGCTGGAAATATCTAACTCTGGGCAATAAGCTACATAATTCTCATCTTCTTTAAAGACAAATATATCAAATTCAATCTTTATCATTTCTACCTCCTATTACCTCTTGGATAGCTTAATTATAATTAAAAACAAAAAATAGTCAAAATTAATCTATCTGCTCTTCCTTCAAATTATTAAAAAATGGCAAAGCAATTGTTTCCCCACTACATCTTTTTTCCACCCTTCTTTATACTTAGACAATATTAAGCCGGTTCAGTCTATCAGTAAGTATTCAGGCGATTATCCACAGATATCATAAAGACTATTTTATTTTTGTTATCAATCTCATAAAAAAATCTGTAGCTGCTTATTCTATAGCGCCAGGTATCCGGTTTATAAGTTGCGAGTTTTTTTATGTTTTTGCCGAAATGGGGATTTTGTTTTAGTTGAGGATAAACATAATTAAGAAGTTTTGTCTTTATCCGTCCTTGCTGTCCGCTAAAATCTTGTTCAAGTCCCTTTAGGAATTGATTGGTCTCGAATATTTTAAACTTATTCAATAAATCTGCCTTTCATTTCTTTAGCATCGCGATGCCCGATCTTCAATTTTCCGATCAGGTTTTTATCTGATTTAATCTGGGCCATTTCAATGGGGTCTACATAATAAGACTCCTCTATATCCTTTATCACCCTGGCAGTTATAAAATTAGAAATAGGACGATGCTCAACCTCAGCAGCAGCCGATATCCTCTCGTATTCTTCTTCTGAGAGTCGTAACGTTATTACTTTAGCCATCTAAAGCCTCCTTGTTTTGTATATTCTAATATATTCATAGATATTCTAATGTATTCTTTATCATTTGTCAAGCAAATGAATACATCAGTTTCTTTTCTTTCCTTTCTTCACTATATACCCGATACTGTATTATATCCCTTGACAATAAAAATAATAATGTTATTATGTAATAAATAGATGTCCTAAGTAGATGGAGGTATATTATGACTACTCAAGAAAAAGTAACTATTTCCTTACCCAAAGATTTGGTCAATACACTAAGAGAAACAATTCCTGATAGAAAGAGAAGTAAATTTATTGCTGATTTATTAAAAAAACAATTCCAAAAACAAAAAGAACAAGTCCTGATAAAAGCTTATAAAGATGCTTACACTGAAATAAAAACAGAAAATCAAGAATTCGAGGGGACTATAAACGATGGAATATCCTAAAAAAGGAGAAATATATCTAGTTAATTTTGATCCCACTATTGGGCACGAAGTCAACAAGAAAAGGCCTGCATTAATTTTATCTAACGATATTCACAACCAGTATTCACCCTTAATTACTGTGGCTCCCTTATCTTCCAAAACAAATAAGGTATACCCTTTCGAAATATATATTTCAAAGACTAAGTCAGACTTACATGACAATTCTAAAATAATGATTATACAACTTAGGAGTATAGATAAAAAAAGGTTAATAAATAAAATAGGAAATATTGAAAACAAAGAAATTTTAAACAAAATAAACCAAGTGATCATAGAACATTTTGGTTTATAGGACTTTGCTATTTATACTATCTTTCTAGCTGGTAACTTACTTCTCTCTTTATCTTTTCCTCACTAAATACTAACGACTAAATACTAAATACATCTTGTATCTTGTCTTTGTATTTTTTAACTCGCAACTCGTACCTTGCATCTTGCAACCTCTTATCCTTTCAAAACGTCTCCTTCGAACTAAACCTCATAATTGCCGTCCTAATAATAATCTTAATATCTAACCACAAACTCATATGTTCAACATAATACTTATCACACTTTACTTTCGCAACTAAATCTTCTCCCCCCGTTTTCATTATTTGAGCATAACCGGCAATACCTGGTTTAACTTTATGAATCCCCGCCTCAGTCCTCATCTTAATCAAATCATAAGAAATTTCTTCCCCCAAATCCTCTTTTGCCCCATCCGGTGTCCCCACACTCATACTCCGAAATTTATAAACCATAAAAGTTTTATTATCTTTTCCTACTCTCTTTTGCTTAAAGAAAACAGGTCCTGGGGAATACCAAAGAGATACATAATAGTATCACCACCCTAAATCATCAAAATCGGGAATACTATTCTTTGCGCTTCTCAGAAGTGCAGAAAGAACTCTCTGGTATGAAGGTAGAGCTAGAGAAAATTGAATAAAACCATTAACAAAAGGGAACTGGCTACTTTGTTATAAAAAGTTGCCTGTTCCCTTTTGTTCCTTACAAAACAAAACAAAATTAATCTACACTAGGATATTGCACTCACCACCGTGAGTATAGATTACTATCTACCCTGCTAAGTGAGTATCTACTAAGCAGGATCTATCTAATACTATAGTAATATTCATCTTCAGAATAATTTTCTTCTCTTTGTTCTTTAACTCGCAAGTAAGGCAATGAACCCTCATTTATCTTGGCGTACTTGCCCTTTCGGGTTTGTTTTAAAAAGGTTAATAACACCTTCTCTTCTTTTTGTCTTAATTCTTTTCTCTTTAGTTTCACGATTTTTGCTCCTCTTACTTAACAATAATTTTTTTCCCTGTTTGTATTTCACTCTGATTTTTAATACCTATCCGCTAAACGCTGTGCGCTCTACGCTCAATAAATACTAACGACTATTTTTACTGAATGACTGATAAAGATAGAAGACTGGTTAGTTTAAAAATTATTAAAAATAAGTACACGTTAAATATTCATAATTTAACTGATCTAATCTTAGAAATCTCTTCATCCGTAAATTTCAATTGTCGAAGAACTCTTTTGCAGTAAATAGAATCTAAAGCTTTCTTTCCCATTTGAACTGGTGCTGAATACCGCTTTCCTTCAACAGTTCTAGAATATATAGCATGGTCAGTTTTACCCTGTCTTACAAATTTAGCTCCTCCCTTTTCCAAAAGTTTACACAATTTTTTGCTTGACATAGAAGGAATTTTAGACATAAGATGGCACCTCATAAACTTCCAGAGGTCTCATAAATTTTCTTTCTTTTACCCAATCAGGTTCTGTATCTGCTAAAAATTCAATAAGTTCCTCTGTAGAAATTGGTGAAACTACTGTCTCTGGGTGTTCTTTCACATCTTGCAGATATATCTCTATTGCATTTTTAAGATTTGTCTCTGTTTCAGGAAGATCTCTTCCTCTTGCTGTTACATTTAGTTCTAAACATATTGCCACATACTCCAATTTGGTTTTTCGTATTAATACTGTGTATGTTTGTTTCATTATTTACACCTCCTTTTTTTCCTTAATCTATAACATTTTCAAATTTTCTATTTCCAAATAGAGCAGATTTCTAATTAAAGAAATAATCTTCCTGCTTAGCGATTCTAATCCTTTCCAGAAATATCTCTTGGAATTTTAGGCACAAGCGAATTTCTCCTCCTTAACTATATGCAAATAGACAAAAAGTGGCATTTCTTTTTTATCAAAATGACATTTTAAAGCATCTTTAATATTTTCTTTGAGTTCTTCTAAAGTATCTCCTTCTGTAAAAATAGAATGTCCAAGAGCTTGGGCAGTATATCCTTTTTCTGGATCTTCTTCGCCAACAAACATTATTTCTTTAAGTTTCATTTTTGAACCTCCTCTGCCATTGAGAAGTCCGTCACAAAATTTGTCACAACACTTTTTTATTAATTATATCATAAATTCAAAAATTTTTATTTTATTTTCTACCATCCTTACCCTTTATTTACTACCCCACTAAATTTTACACTAACGTCGAGGGGTTTCGATGAATTGAGCCCGCTTATCCTCGTAGGACAGGCGTCTCGCCTGTCTATTAATTATTTCCTCTCCCGTTAAATGTAATATAAAAAGGGGACTGGCTACCTTTTGTAACAAAAAAGTTGCCTATCCCCTTTTTACTTCTCAAATTATAATCTATTAAATTTATCTACACTCAAACCAGCCTGTCTAATTAACTTCTTTAAAATACCCATGCCAAGTTCTCATCACCTCTAACCAACCCTCAATAGCCTCTGTAATATTCCTCTTTAACTCTTCAATGGTTTTGCCTTGACTAAAACATCCGGGTAAAGCAGGTACTTCCCCCACATAATAACCAGATTCGTCCTTTTCTACAATAATTCCCAATATCATTTTTTCACCTTCTTAGATAAAATCTAATTCTTTAAGCTCAATACTTATTGTATACATTTGTCAATTAAATTACATTCTAAAATATTATACCACAAATCTAAAATATAAATAATAAATAATTTTTCCCTATAATCAAAAAAATCAGCTAAAATTCCATTAGGAATCAAAACATCTTGCATTTGGAAAATGGGGACAGTCTTCTTTTGTCTTCCCGCATTTTATGCCAGATTGGAAAATGGGGACTGGCTATTTTTTTGATTTTAAAAAAGTGCCTGTCCCACTTTTTCCAATGCAGGAAATCGTGTTAGCCCAAAAAGAAGGTTATCGTCAGATTCTCGAAAATACCAAGGAAATACATAATTGCATATTACGGTAAAATAGAGCCACCTTTCCGGTAACTCGTGAGCCATCGTTCCGGCGATTTTAAGCCGGTGCTCCGTTACAAATGCATCTTTCTTTGAATTTTGTATTT
>JBBRDV010000109.1:0-4700 GCA_038203565.1 Atribacterota bacterium | reverse complement strand
ATTTATTATTACATCACGTCTTCGAGTGTAAATTTCATTCATCTTTTCTATATTATCTTGAGGACCAGTTAAGGCTTCAACACCAGCTTCTTGAATAGCTTTGAAAACTCCTGAATCGATATTGGTCTTTATTATAGAGAGAGCTGAAATAGCTTCTTTGTTTCCCACCGCAAAACCCAATCTCCAGCCGGTCATATTATAAGTTTTGGATAAAGAATGAAATTCTATGCCCACTTCTTTAGCCCCGTCTACTTCTAAAAAACTGTTGGCCTTGTAATTATCAAAGGTCATTTCGGAATAAGCAAAATCATGGCAAATTAGGATATCATATTTTTTAGCAAATTTTACTACCTTTTCAAAAAAATCTTTATTGGCCACTGCAGCAGTAGGGTTGTTGGGGTAGTTGATAAACATTAATTTAGCTCTTTGCGCAATTTCTTCATCTATTTCTTCTAAGTCAGGTAAAAAATCATTTTCTTCTAATAAGGGCATGATATAAGGGAAGCCATTGGCAAATAGAGTTCCTGTTTTGTAGACCGGATAACCGGGATCAGGTATAAGACTGAAATCTCCCGGGTCTATAAAGGCAAGGAAGATATGAGCTATTCCCTCTTTGGAGCCGATAAGAGCCATCACTTCTCTATCTGCGTCTAAATTTACTCCGAATCTATTTTTATACCATGAAGAAACAGCGTGTCTAAAATCGGCTGTTCCCGCATAGGGTGGGTAATCATGGGTTTTAGGGTCTTTAACACTTTCTCTTAATTTTTCAATTATATTATTAGGAGTAGGTTTATCAGGGTCACCAATACCTAAATTAATAATGTCTACTCCCTTTTTAATAGCTTCTTCTTTTTTCTTATCAATTTCTGCAAATAGATAAGGGGGGATAGTTTCTATTCTTTGTGCTATCTTCATAAATAAAATTCCTTTCTATTAAAATTTTGAAAAATCGTACTATGATATTATTTTATTTTTCAAATCCTGTTTTCTTTACCAATTATTTACTGATCAATTAATCAACCAACTAGATTTAATTGGTGAATTGGTGAATTAAATTTCCATTTCTCCCCTGAATACCAATTCTGCTGGTCCAGCCATATAAACATGTCCATTATCAGCCCATTGGATATCTAAATTTCCTCCCGGTAAGTGAATTGTAGCTTCCCGATCGGTTTTTTTATTCAAAACTGCCGCTACTAAAGCTGCACATGCTCCGGTTCCACAAGCCAAAGTTTCTCCGACTCCTCTTTCCCATACTCTGAAGTTTATCTCTTGTTTATTTAAAACTTGAATAAATTCTACATTGGTTTTCTCAGGGAAGAGGGGGTGATTTTCAATTTTTGGGCCAATTTCATCTACCGGTATAGATTGTACATCATTGACAAAGGTTATACAATGAGGATTCCCCATAGAGACACAGGTGATTTTAAAAGTCTGCTCTGGATTTATCTTCAATGTTTCATTTACAACTGTGGAGGTATCTTTACCGTTCATAGGTATTTCTCTTCGTCTTAATTTTGGGGTGCCCATGTTTACTTTGACGCCCAAAATTTTATTATTTGTAATTGTTAATTCTGGAGTTATTATACCTGCTAAGGTCTCTACAGTGAATTTATTTTTTGAAACCAATTTATTTTCGTAGGCATATTTAGCGAAACATCTAATTCCATTTCCACACATCTGGGCTTCACTGCCATCGTAGTTAAAAATTCTCATTCTTAAATCTGCCTTAGATGAGGGCAAGATAAGTATTAGTCCGTCCGCACCAATTCCAAAGTTACGATTACAAAGTTTTTTTGCCAGATAAGAAAGAAATGATGAATCGCCCAATGGTTTACTTAAACAGTCTATTAAAATAAAATCATTCCCCAATCCTTGCATTTTTACAAAATCTATTTTCATAATAATTTTTTTCCCTTATTTTTTAGTGTTTTTAAACTTAAAGCTTAAAGCGAAAAATCATAATTCAAAATTCTAAACTTTTTGGTATTGTTTGGTGTAGGGGTCGAATTTATTCGACCCAGGTTATTTCCATAATTTTTCTAACGGGTTTGATAAATCAAATCCCTACAAATTACATATTACACATTACTCATTACTATTTTTTCATATTTTCAATACATCTTTCATTTCGTAAAATCCAGCAGATTTGCCTTCCATAAATTTTATAGCCTGGATGGCGCCATAGGCAAAGGTATCACGGTTGTGGGCTTTATGGGTGAGTTCTAATCTTTCCCCTAAGGTAGTGAACATCACTGTATGTTCACCGGTAATGTCGCCGCCTCTAATAGAATGAATGCCAATCTCTCCTCTTTTCCTTTCTCCAATCATTCCTTCTCTGCCATAGATTACCACCTCATCCGGATTCACCCCTTTAGCTTTAGCAATTTGTTGGGCTAATTTTTTCGCCGTTCCGCTAGGGGCATCTTTTTTGAAACGATGATGGGCTTCTACAATTTCTATATCGTAATCATCACCCAAAGCAGCAGCAGTTTCAGCAGCAAGTTTAAATAGTAAATTTACTCCTAAAGACATATTTGGCGAGAGAAGAAAAGGAATGCCTCGGGCTAATTTATTAATTGTTTCAATTTCTTCTGAGGAGAACCCGGTAGTTCCTATAATCATAGCTTTTTTATATTTAGAGACAATTTTCAAATGTTGAATGGATACTTGAGGGTTAGTAAATTCAACTATTTGATCGGTAACCGGGATTATTTCTTCTAGATTATTTTTAACAATGATACCAGTTTTTCCTAAACCGAGAGACATTCCCCAATCTTTTCCTATATCAGGATGAGAAGGGGATTCAATTATTCCTATCAATCCCATATCTTTATTTTGGTATATTAATTGAGCAACTTTTGAACCCATCTTTCCACAACCGCCGCATACTATCACTTTAATCATAATCTTATCCCTCCAGTAAACCAAATTTAACTAAATCTGCTTTTAATTTTAATAGATTATTTTCACTCATAGGAGACATAGGTAAACGTAAACCACCAGAAGGCAGTCCCATTAGCCGGGCACTGGTTTTAACCGGGATAGGATTAGTTTCGTAAAACATAGCATTGCTTAAGGGATAAACTTTAAATAAAAAAATGTCTTTAGCTTTCTGGTAATTTCCTTCTTCGAATTCTCTAACCACATCGGAAACATCCCGGGGGATAATGTTGGCTACCACCGAGATTACTCCTTTCCCTCCTATGGATAGCACAGGAAGTAATAATTTATCATCTCCGGAGAGAAGGGTAATTTTGTCTCCGCACAATTCAACTATCTGGGTCATCTGATCTAAATTTCCACTGGCTTCTTTTACTGCCACAATATTTTTTAATTCTGCTAATTCTGCTAAAGTTTCAGGTAACATATTAACTCCAGTTCGAGAGGGGACATTATAGATAATAATAGGTATATCTATTTCTTCTGCTATCTTTTTAAAATGCAGATATAACCCCTTTTGAGTAGGTTTATTATAATAAGGGGTGATTATGAGAGCCCCGTCTGCCCCTGCTTCCTTAGCATGAGAAGTTAGATCTAAGGCCTCTTTAGTGCAATTTGAACCGGTTCCGGCAATGACTGGAACTCTTCCCGCTACTGCTTTTATGGTTAACTCTACTACTTTTTTATGTTCCTCATGAGAAAGAGTAGGCGATTCCCCGGTAGTGCCACAGGGGACAATCCCGTTTGTTCCATTTTTTATATGAAACTCCACTAATTCCTTTATTCCTTTTTCATCGACCTCATCATTTTTTGTAAATGGGGTGATCATAGCTACAAAAGATCCTTTAAACATTTTCTATTCCTCCTTTTTTATTTAATTATTAGTTATCACGATCCCTGCTTCTTCTAAAGATTTATTTATTATTTGAAAAGCGAATTCCCTATCTTTCCATTCTAAAAAGATTAAAATATCTGTTTTGATAGTAGTCATTTCAATTATGTTTATATTATTTTGAGCCAGAGGATGGGTAATTCTTTCAATAATACCCGGTGTTTCAATAAAATCTCTGCTTCTGGCAATAATTAATGCAATATCATTTTTTAAAGTAACTGATTTTAATTTCTCATCTTCAATTACAATAGGATGAATGAGATCATAAGATTGCTGGGTATAATTCTCCATAACATAGATTCCAATATGTTTTGTACCGATAGAAATACCGTACAAACTAATATGATTATCGGAAATAGGGGTAATTATTTTTTTTAATAACCCTGGCGTATTAAAAATTTCTGTTCCCAGGATAGTTAACATAGTCAGTTTTTCTTTGAAAAGAGTTAATTTACTTTTAAAAGCCCCTATTATCTCTGTCCCTTCTGCTGCTAAGTTTCCGTTCTGAAAGTGAATTATCTTTGCTTTCATCTTATCCGTTTTATATTTTAAGGCCTGTGGATGTAAAACTTTTGCTCCACCTTCAGCAAGGACTCCCATCTCTTCCACGCTTATTTTCTTTATAGTCACGGGTTCTTTTATTATCCGGGGATCAGCACTTAATACTCCCACTGCATCAGTTACGATGATTACTTCGTCAGCTTCTAAAAAGTTTCCCAGAGCAAAAGCAGTGATATCACTGCCGCCCCGGCCAAGAGTGGTTATACTTCCATCTTCACAGCTTCTACCTAAAAAACCACATACTACAGGAATAAGTTTTTTTTCGAGTAAAGGTTTAATAATGTTTTGGCATTTTTCTTGA
>JBBRDV010000108.1:0-4768 GCA_038203565.1 Atribacterota bacterium | reverse complement strand
TCTATCCTTCGGGATAAAAGGGGAAATTGGCCGGCCTGGTAAGCTGGAAAATATTGAGCCATCAAACTTATATAAGTATGAGGAGAAATTTCTCGGGCGATAAAATGCATAATCTTTTTAGTGCCACTCAAGCCCCCCGGTAAAACTAAATGACGAACAATTAATCCTGAGCGAGCTACTCCGGTTTTGTCTACTGCCAGATCCCCCACCTGTCGGTACATCTCCTTCAACGCCTTCTTCATTATTTTAAAATAATTAGGGGCAGATGAATATTTTCTGGCAATCTCATTATCGGCATATCTGGCATCAGGGAGATATATATCCACGACACTATCAAGTAATTTCAAAGTATTTACAGAATCATAACCGCTGGTATTATAGACTATGGGAATGCATAAACCCACTTTAATAGCCAATTTAAGACTCTTTAATATCTGGGGTACAAAATGGGTCGGAGTAACTAAATTAATATTGTGACATTTTCTCTTTTGTAAAGCAAGCATAATTTTAGCCAATTCTTGTAAACTCACTTTATTGCCATTTCCTAACTGGCTTATGGGATAATTCTGACAATAAACACACTTTAAATTACAGTTGGTAAAAAATATGGTGCCCGAACCGAAGTTACCCACCAGGGGTGGTTCTTCTCCAAAGTGAGCATTATAACTGGAGATCATCACCTCTTCACTCGAACGACAGAATCCTCGTTCACCTTTTAGACGATTTACTCTACATTTATGAGGACATACCTCACAGGAAGAGAGTAATTTATAAGCCCTCTCAATCCGTCTATCAAATTCTTCTTCTCTTATATTTAAATATCTCGGATATTTTAATTTTCTTATCAATTTGTAATTTTTTCACCTAAAGATAAATTAATACCTCTTCTAAGGAATCTAACTGTAAATAATTTTCTGATAGGGGTTCTTCTTCCTCAAATTTCCAACCTAAGTAAGGAATTAGGATACAATTTACACCTAATTTTAAACCAGGGTTCAGATCTGAACGAACACTATTGCCTACAATCCAAGTCTCCTTCTTATTTAAATTATGTTCTTCTAAAATATTTTGATATTCCTCTACATTTTTATGTTTTAAAACGTAAATTTCTGAAAAATATTTTTTTAAAAAGTATCTCTCTTTCGTAAAACCATGTTGATGTATATTTTTGATGTCAATCTCATCAAGCTTTGCTAATGTCTCTTCCTTTTTAAAACCGGAATTTTCCATGAGCAAGGAAAATTCTTCTCTCGCCTGGTTGTATAACTTGGAAGTTTTAATCAAAGTATCATCTAAATCAAAGATAATAGTCTTAATTTTCATTCTCTCCTTTTACATAAATTCTTTATAATTATAACTATAATGATACGCTTTAGCAAACCCTAAACTCGTATCTCGTGGATCGTCTCTCGCAAAGAGAATAAAACCAAGAGTCAAAATAAATTCGTATTGTGTATCGCGTAAAGTGTATTGCGTAAAGAGAAAGAAAAGTACCATACGAAAAAGAAGATTGTAAAAATCATTTATAAAGTTATAAAAAATGTGTTATAATATTTTTTGTTAAGCAAAATAGATTTACTGATTGATCAATTAATTGTTTTAAAATAAAAATATACTATTAAAACAGTTTGAAAAGTAAAAGTGAATGAATTGATTTAAAATATCTATCGTTAGAAAGAAGGCAAAAATGGAAAAAAACAATAAAGAGATAAAAAATTTAAAGAAGAAAGATATTAAAAAAGGGAAAAAATCTATGATTCGAGAACTGCTGGAAACAGTAATTAGTGCAGGAGTTATTGCCTTTATAATTATTACTTTTATCGGTCAGGTTACGGTAGTAAGAGGCGCCTCTATGGAACCTACTTTACATAATAATGAAAGACTTATTGCTAATAAAATCAGTTATCGTTTTGAATCACCTAAAAGAAGTGAAATTCTAATCTTTAAGCCTCCTTTAGAAATAAAACGTAACTATATTAAAAGAATAATTGGAATTCCTGGCGATAAAATTGAAATAATAAAGGGAGAAATTTATCTTAATGATAATAAATTGGAAGAGAATTATTTAGAATATAAATCGTATGAAGATTTATCTGCCGTTTTAGTCCCTGATGATTCTTTCTTTGTTTTAGGAGATAATAGACCCAATAGTAGTGACAGTAGATATTGGGGATTTGTCCCTCGAAAAAATGTAGTAGGTAAAGCCTGGGTTATTTTCTGGCCTTTAAATAGAATCAGAATACCATAAAAAAATTCACCAATTCACCAATTGACCGATCACGAGATACGGATTATCCATCTGACCAGCCAACCAAGTAACTAGACTAATTTTTCACTATATACTCAATACTCGATACTATATACTGATTTTATTTATAAGTGTCAATAAATTTTTCAATCGAACGGTCGTAAGTTCTCTCTACCTCCGGAGGGAATAGGCATCCGGGAAGCTCACTCATCCTCCAGTGATAGCTAATACACTCGCAGCACTTTCCTTTTCTACTACAAGACTCATAAGTACAGATACAATTTCTTTTATTTTTTTCAATGTTACATTCCATTATTTTCCCCTCCCACATTTTCTATTTCATTTTATTATAACAAATTTAGATTTGAATTTCAGGTTGTAAAGTATTATAATAAAAAAAATTATTCAAACTATTTAATTAAAAACTTAAAATAAAAAGGAGTGGAAAATATGAATTTTACTAAGAAATTAATCTCTATAAGTATAGTATTAATCATTATCTTAAGCAGTCTAATCCTATCTGCTTTTGCAATTGAAGAAAAAGATCATATTAATCAAGCTATAAAATTTATCGATGAAGAGAAATATAATGAAGCAGTGGAAGAATTGGAAGAAGTCCTTGCGTTAGTTAGAAGTAAGTCCAATTTAGAATTTGTCAATGTAGTATTTACTAATGAAGAAGCAAGTGGTTTCGGTCTGTATAATCAAAGAGGAAACGCCACCTTTGCTTCAGGAGAAACCTTTTTTATATATGGAGAGGCAAAAAATTATACCATTAAAGAAAATCAAAACAATCTTTATGAAATATACCTCAAAGAAGACCTCTATATTTTAGATCAAGACAATAATGTATTATTCGGACAGGCAGATTTTCTCGATTACCATATAACTTCTCATTCTAAAAATTACGACCTTTTAATAAATAATACTATTACGCAAACTTCCCCCTTTCCGGTTGGTAATTATAAATTTCGCCTGGTCTTAAAAGATGTCTTTTCTCAAAAGACTACTGAAACAATAATAGAGTTTACTGTTGCTGAATAAATACTAATATGTTCAACAAAATCCGGGGCGGATAAATCCCCGCCCCCTTGTACGTTATACGCTAATTTTATTTCATTATAGGAATCAAGCATAAAAATTTTAAAGTATCGGAGCCAGTGTTTTTAAACTGATGTTTTTCTTCAGGTGCTACATAGACTACTGTTCCGCTCTTAATTTTGAATTCCTTTTCTCCATCTGTAGCTACCCCTTCTCCTTCTAATATAAATACCTCGTGTTCCCAATTATGAGTATGTAAAGGGCTATAACCTCCCGGACCAACCTCAAACAATCTCATAGCAAAGTTTGGGGCATTATCTTTATCAGAAATAAGCCATCTCACTTTCACACCTTTTGTCTCTTCAAAATCTACTGGTTCAGCTTTAACTTTTTTGTAATCTACTATTTTCATCTTTTTCTCCTTTTCTATTTTTTATTTTTAATAAGCTACCACCGCCTAGGACGGTGTCTTTTAAGAAATTTTTTACCATTGGATAAAAATCTTCTTCTCTCTCTATAACAAGAATATCTTGTTTCTGGGCTTCCTCTTTTTGGATATCAGTTGCATAGCTCCAACCAGCTAAAAGAACTTTTACTCCTAAAGTTCTGGTCTGAATCAAATGGCTTAGCTGATCATCTACAAAACATATTTCTTCAAACTTGACATTATATAATTTTACAATCTGCTTCATTTGCTCGGATTTATATTCACCATATCTCTTATCCAAAATACCTTCTGGTTCAATAGTAAAACCAAAATATTCAGGAGTAAAAGTTCTGGCAATTGCTTCTCTGCTATTAGAGGTAGCAATCACGATTTTAGTTTCTTCTTCTAATAATTTCTTTATCCCCTCTATTACCTTGGGATAGGGTGGCTCCAAATTAAACCAGGCTCTATAATCTATATTTTGAAGTCTTTCTCGTTCTTTATAAAATTCTTTTTCATAAGCTTCAAAATCAAACTTGACTGCCTTTCTATAATTGTCAAATTCTTCTTGATTCTTAACAAATTTATTTTCTTCTATTAATTTCTGGATCAAACCATAATCGGTTGCTCCCCGAATATAAGGCCTTAGGGCACAGTAATATTTTATCTCTTCTCGGTACTGCTTTTTAGTCTCTTCCCAATTTTCGAAAGTAAAAAGCTCCCCTCCAAAATATTTCTTTTTCCCCGGTCCATAAAGTCTTAAGTAAGCGTTATGGCCCACAAAAAGCGAGTCTAAAACACTATCGACAATTACTCCATCAAAATCTAAAGCTAATATCTTCAATCCTATACTCCTTTAATCTATTTAGTTTTTTTTAATAGGGACACATCCCATTTTTTAAAAAAAAATAGGATGTGTCCCTTGTATATTACTAGTAACTTATTATTGATCAAGAAAAGATGTTAATATAATACCAGAAGAGTTTGTAGTTGGTTAAGGCCGTTGTGTCCCTGGAGCAATCATTATTTTGATGATTAGCTCGTTATTATAG
>JBBRDV010000107.1:0-4824 GCA_038203565.1 Atribacterota bacterium | reverse complement strand
AGTTCAAAGAATATTAAAACTGCTTCAGAGGGATCAGATTGAATTTTTAAACATTCCATTTATGAAAGCGGCTTTGGATTATGATGTGGAATATCTTGATAAAATTAAATATAATATAGAGACCTTAAAAAAGGAAGGATTGATTTGTTTTGCTTGTGCTGATACTTTTTCGGGTGAGTATACCTATTTGAAACAAATAGAGGCCGATTGTTTTGACGGGATTTATATTAATTTTAATTTTGGTGATCACCAAGCTGAAAACAAAGTTCTTCCGACAGCTAAAGAAAAAGGATTGGGCGTAATTACTCGAGAAGCATATATGAAAGGAAAACTGTTCAAAATGGCTGAAGAAATTGGTTTTACTGATAAGCCTAAATTGGCTAAGGCAGCACTTAAATGGTGCTTGGATCACGATGAGGTTACTACGGTAGTATATGGCACCGGGAAAGTAAATCATCTCCTTGAAGCCTTAAGTATTTTAGATAATATAGAAATGACTGAAGAAGACTTAGCGATTTTAGAACAGATTAAACAATCAAGCCTTTTTAAAGAATTCGAAACTCAAAAAAATAGTGAATTTGTCGGATAATAAATTTAAAAGGAGAATTATAAAAAATGACTATTAGAATGGAAGGCATTATCCCACCATTGGTAACACCGTTTGCAAAAGACGGTTCAATTAACGAAAATATGTTTAGAAGAATAATTAATAATATTATAGGTAAGGGTGTGCATGGGGTATTTGTTGCTGGAAGTCAAGGAGAGTTTTTTTCACTGGAACGGCAAGAAAGAATTAGGTTGTTCGAAGTTGCCGTTGAGGAAGTTAATGGAAGAGTGCCAGTCTATGCGGGTACTGCAGCAATTACGACATCAGAAACGGTCTTACTGACAAAAGCTGCTGAAAAATCTGGTTGTGATGCGGTCTCAATTATTTCTCCTTTTTTTATTAAACCAAATGGACAAGAATTATATCAATATTACAAAACGATTGCAGAGGCAACCAATTTGCCAGTATTACTGTATAATAACCCTGACCGTACAGGATATGACATTCCTGTTGACATAATCAGAAAACTAGCAGAAATAGATAATATCGTTGGTATGAAAGACAGTAGTGGCAACCTTACATATGTAAATGAAGTACTTCGCACTACTGGACCTGATTTTCATTTTTTTTGCGGGCGAGATACAGTCATATTTAATGTTTTAATTTCGGGAGGCAGCGGTGCAGTCCCAGCTACTGCTAACGTGGCACCTAAATTAATCGTTGATTTATATAACTATGTAAAAAGCGGAAATTATGAGGCAGCTCGACAAGCTCAGTTTGACCTGGCTCCATTAAGAATGGCTTTTAGTTTAGGAAGCTTTCCAGTTGTTATAAAGGAAGCTTTGAGTATTTTAGGTTTTGATACAGGTGGGGCAAGAGCACCAATTCAGTCTTTAACCCCTGAGAATCATAGCCGATTAGCTGAAGTTCTGAAGAAGATGGGATTGGTTAAATAATCAGAATCAACCAAACAAAGCAAAAGTAGATACTATTAAAAAGTTCGAGTAATATAATTGAGTGTCAAAATATTATTATAAGGTTATCTCCTAAAAACTAAAATTTTAATGCCCGCTTTAAAAGGAGAAAACTTATAAAGGGCAACCCAATGAACAACTTTAGGTAATTTAAATTTTTCCTCTTCGTACAACGTAAATTAAGAGGATTAAACGAATTTAAGCAGTTAATCAAATAAAGAGGGGTGAATAATATGTTTGATAAAAAGATCACTATCACTGTCAAAGATGTTAAAATGAGTGCTGAGTTGAATGATAGCAATACCGCACAAAAAATTTGGGAGGCACTTCCCATTGAAGGAAGTGTAAATACTTGGGGCGATGAAATTTATTTTTCCATACCGGTTAAGGTTGGATTAGAAAATGCTAAAGCCGTGGTTTCAGAAGGTGATTTAGGTTATTGGTCACCGGGAAATGCTTTTTGTATTTTCTTTGGACCTACTCCCGCCAGCGAAGGTGATGAAATCAGGCCTGCCAGCCCAGTAAATATCTTCGGAAAGATAACAGGAGATCCTAAAGTATTTAAAAAAGTCAGTTCAGGAGTGCAAATTATCATTGAAAAGGGCGAATAATTGTAAAATACTTTTCTGGTAATTTTTTTTCAGTGGGCTCGATGAATCGAGCCCCTACATATTACTTATCACACATTACTTGTTACTAATTACAGCAATTGATAAGGCGATTCCATTTTTTTGCTTTTGATTAAGAT
This sequence comes from Atribacterota bacterium, assembly GCA_038203565.1. Taxonomy (GTDB): domain Bacteria; phylum Atribacterota; class Phoenicimicrobiia; order Phoenicimicrobiales; family Phoenicimicrobiaceae; genus Sediminicultor. The sequence continues at coordinate 2,555 of JBBRDV010000107.1, read as the reverse complement.
TTCCTGAGGAATTTTAAATTCTAAAAGTTTATCATAAAGAGCCTCAATAAAGAATTTTTCGGTATCAAAATGTTCAATATCCAAAACATTCAATCCTAATTCTTTGGCTAGAAGTGCAGCATGATAGGTAATGTCTCCGGTTATGTATAAATCAACATTCTTGTGGCTAACTTGTTCTAAGAGAGAGCCTCCGGCTCCTGTACAAAGGGCCACCTTTTTTATTTTACGGTTGTTAGATTTAATAAGCCTTATATAGCGGGCTTGGAGCCGATTTTTCACTTCCAGGGAGAATTTAGAAATTTCTACCTCTTTATCTATCTCTCCAAATATGCCTATCCCATAAGAAGGTTTTGTTTTAAGTTCGTATATATCAAAAGCCGGTTCCTCGTAGGGATGAGTATCTTTCATTGCCTGTACAACTGATTCCAAATCTCTTTCTGCTACCACGGTCTCTATTTTTATCTCTTGGACTGTTTCTTTTTCCCCTATTTTTCCGATAAATGGATTAGTCCCTTCCATGGGTGTGAAAGTCCCTTTTCCGCTAATATTAAAAGATGTTTCAGTATACTTGCCAATTTTCCCTGCTCCTGCCTTAAAGATTGACTGGCGAACTTTATCAGCATGTTGTGTAGGGACATATACTGCAAATTTAAAAATCTTTTCTGAACTATCCTGCAGAGGAGAAATTTTCTTTATCCCTAATAAATTGGCTACATAATCATTTAACCCGCTTTCGGCAAGATCGTAGTTGGTATGCATTGCCAAAAGATTGATTTGACCGGTGATGACCTGATAGAGTAAGGGATTTTTTTGCTTAGTGATTTGCTTTAAAGGAGAAAAGAGCAAGGGATGATGGGCAATAATTAAATTTGCCTTATTTTCTAAAGCTTCATCTAAAACCCCACGAGTTACATCTAAAGATAGTAATATTTTTGTTATAGGGGCATCAAGGTCGGCAAATTGAATACCACTATTATCAAAACTTTCCTGTAAGAAAAAAGGGGCAATTTTATCTAAATTATTTAAAAGATTTATTACTTTCATTTTTTCTTCCTCCCCCGGTTTCTTAAGTTAATTGATTAAAATTGTGTTATTATTATAGTATATTTTTTACAATTTGAAAGCAAAATAATAAAGAAATGGCAAAATTACTTCAATTAAGAGGAGATAAAAGATGAAAAGACCGGAGTTATTGGCGCCGGCGGGTAATTTAGAAAAATTAAAGATCGCGATTATTTATGGAGCTGATGCCGTATATTTAGGCGGCGAGAATTTTGGATTAAGAGCAGGAGCAAATAATTTTACTCTAGAGCAATTAGCAGAAGGGATAAAGTTTGCCCATGATAGAGAGAAGAGGATTTATATGACTCTTAATATAATACCTCACAACGAAGATCTAAAAGGATTCCCCGAATATGTGGCCAAATTAAAGGAGTTGGGCATAGATGCGGTAATAATTTCAGATCCGGGAGTACTCAAGATAGTTAAGAATATTATCCCGGAGATGGAGATTCATCTAAGTACCCAGGCAAATACTACTAATTATGCAGCGGTGAATTTTTGGTATGAACAGGGGGTAAGAAGAATAATTCTGGCTCGAGAATTATCTTTAGAAGAGATAAGAGAAATAATAAAAAAATCTCCTCCGGATATGAAAATGGAAACCTTCGTGCATGGAGCTATGTGTATCTCCTATTCGGGCAGATGCCTGTTAAGTAATTACCTGGTAAGTCGGGATGCCAACAGGGGAGATTGTGCCCATTCCTGCAGATGGAGATATTATCTTATGGAAGAGACAAGACCGGGGGAATATTTCCCGGTATATGAGGATAAAAAAGGAACTTATATTTTTAATTCAAAAGACTTATGCATGATAGAACACCTGCCTTTATTGATAGAAGCAGGAATTTCCGTTTTTAAGATTGAAGGGAGAATGAAGAGTTCGTATTATGTAGCTACCGTGGTCAAGGCCTATCGGCATCTTATTGATAGTTATCTTTCAAAACCGAAGGAATATTTTTGTGATGAAAAATGGTTAGATGAGATAAAAAAAGTGAGTCATAGATACTTTACCACCGGATTTTACTTTTCTAAACCAGGTAGTAAGGAACAAAGATATGATAGCAGTGCCTATATCAATACTTATGATTTTATCGGATTGATACTTGATTATAATGCAGACAATCAGATAGCTACCATAGAACAGAAAAACAGGATATTTGTAGGAGATGAAATTGAAATATTTGGTCCAGATGATGATTTTTTCACCCAGAAAATCGAGAAAATGTGGGATGAAGAGGGGGAAGAAATTGAAGTTGCTCCCCATGCTAAACAAATTATCAGAGTAAAGATGGCTAAACCGGTAAAGCCTTGGTATATAATAAGAAAATTTAATGAAACTTAAAAAATCACTCGGCACTCAAATTGAGCGTTAGGTGGTAATGTAATTTTGGCTACTCCTATGTTATTCCCGCTCCACTTATGTCGTTCCTGCGAAAGCAGGAATCAATCGCTTTTTTAAGAGTTTTTATATCTTTCCAGGTTAGGTCTTTAGG
>JBBRDV010000106.1:0-4867 GCA_038203565.1 Atribacterota bacterium | reverse complement strand
CATTAAAAAGGTTAAATTTGCTCATCGATAATAAACCTACAAATGCTGCAATTCTGATGTTTGGTGAAAATCCGCAAAGATTTTTTATTCAATCTGAAATAAGATGTGCTCGTTTTAAAGGAATAAAAGCAGTAAAACCATCAACCCCCTTCTTTGGCTAATCTTTTATTTTTGATAAAATATATCGAAAGGTGGGGAACCGGAACGAATGACATTATAAAATGGTGTAGAGAAGAGGGCTTGCCCGAACCCATATTTAAAGAAGTTACCGGCGGCTTTGCTGTAGTTTTAAGGAAATTTCAGATACCTGAAAATCTTGAGTCGTTAGAATTAAACGAACGGCAAAAGAAAGCGATAGAATATCTTAAGATTCACAAAAATATTACAAAAAAAATATATATAGAGATTAATAATATATCTCCTAGACAAGCAAACAAAGATTTAAATGATCTACTTGAGAAAAGACTAATCAGGAAACAGGGAAGAGGGAGAGCTATATCTTATGTTTTCAAATAAATGCACGATAAATGCACGATAAATGCACGATTTTTATAATTTAAAATGAATTAAAATAAACTAATAATCGTGAATGAGTAGATTTTTTCTTCTCAATCAGGAAGGTTTCTCACTAAGAGAAATGTTTCCAGAAATATCCAATGAAACAGCAAGACTTGATTTAAATACAATGGTTAAAAAGAGTTTATTGAATAAAAGGGGTGAATATCCCAGATTTATCCCAGATTATTATAAATATTCCTCTTTATGATAGGACCATAAATATTAATTGTTTTTGATCAAACGATTGTTTTTTAATTTTATTTTTATCTTGACTGGCCGACTGGCAGACCGGTAAACCGGAAGACTGAATTGACTGGCCGATTGGTCGATTGAATTTGATATATATCTCTTGACTTTATACTTCAATTGCAGTATAATTAATTTGAGGTGATAATATGAGAAGACAGACAAGTATAAGAGTAGAAGATAGGTTCTATAAAGAATCAGAGAAAGTATTCGATGCATTAGGATTGAGCTTTGGAGACGCAGTGAACTTGTTTCTTGCAAAGGTAGCATTAGAGAAGAGGATACCATTTGAGGTAGGAATTCCTTCAGATAAACTCATAGAGAGAATTCATAATATTGAGAATAATGAAGACGTAGAAATTTACAATACAGCAGAGGAACTCTTTAAAAAACTGGGGATTTGACATTGTTAAAGATAAAAGTTGAGAAAAGGTTCAAGAAAGATGTTGAAAGGGATAGGAGAAGCGGTAAACACTCGCAATTAGATTTTGAAATATTAAAGCATATCATTACTACATTACAAGAAGAGAAACCAGTTGATCCTATTTATAAAAAGCATCCTCTACTTGGAACATCGAAAGGATATGAGGCAATACATATCAAAAGCGATTGGATTCTGATATTTAAAGTTGAAAAGCCTCTCCTAATACTTGCCATGATTGGTTCTCATCCTCAGGTGTACAAAAAACTGAAGTGATTGAATTTGTTATATTAGATAAAGCTCAAAAGGCTTATATTATAAGGGTTTTTCAACAATTCAATAATTAACTGATTATTAGATTAGTGAAACAGAAAACTGTCTCCTGTTCCACGAAAGAATAAGCTTAGGGAAAAGATAATTAAACTAAAAGTTTCTGTTTTACCCGACTCTGTAGTGTAGTAAATGTTTTAAGGAGAATGAAAAACCATGAATAATCAACTTCGAGAAGAAAGGAAGACGGCTACAATAGATCTGACACAACTTGTTACAAAAGGTTTATTGATTAGAGTCGGAGAAGGGAAGCGAGGGATACATTATATCCTGCCAAATTACGCAAAAAATACGCAAAAAATTACGCAAAACGGAGATGGGTCTTTTTGAATCGTTACTCGTTTAATTATTGGGATATAAAAAATGTTGGCTACTTTTTATTTTCGATTGGCTGATTGGGTGATAGGCAGATTGGTAGATTACTAGTTTGGCCGACCGTCTGATTGTCTTTATCTTGTATTCGACTGGTAGACCGGCAGACCGGGTGACAGGTAGATTGAATAATCTTGCACCTCGCATCTTTTTTTGTATTTTATATTTTGTTTTTTTATTAACTAAAAACCATAAACCAAAAACTAAAAACCATCTTTTTATCTCGCACCTTGCACCTTGAAACTTGTTTTATTTGACATCACAATTCTTTTACAGTATAATTTTCTTAAGTTCACATCCTGAACATAAATTATACAATTTAATAATTTGTACTGACCCCTTTTCGTTTAAAAAATTGATGGAGGCATGAGATATGGCGGAAACAAAAACTTTAAATCTTGAGAGGATTATTAACATCCTGAAGGAACACAAAGAAGAGTTAAAACAAAGATACGGAGTTAAGGGAATAGGCGTCTTTGGTTCTTATGTGAAAGGGGAATATAAGGGAAAAAGCGACCTTGATATACTTGTGGAATTTGAAGAGGATGCGGATGTTGATCTTTTAAAGTTTGTGAACATGGAAAACTATTTGAGTGAACTTATTGGTGTGAAGGTTGATTTAGTAGAGAGGTCTGGATTAAAGCCAAGAATAGGTAAGCACATATTAAAAGAGGTGATACTCATATGAATATCATTGAAATAAAGAAAATCTTAGAAAAAAATAATAACTACCTTAGACAGAATTTTCATGTTAGGGAAATAGGAATATTTGGTTCTTTTGTTAAAGGAGAAGAAAAAATTGATGATGATAGTGATATTGATATCCTGATTACCTTTGAAAAAGGGTATAAAGACTTCTTTAATTATATGAGATTGAAATATTATCTGGAAGAGCTCCTAGGTCGAAAAGTTGACTTAGTGATTAAAGAAGCTGTGAAGCCGAGATTAAAAGAAAGGATCTTTAGAGAGGTAGAATATGTCTAATGAGAAAAGAGACTATATTCTTTAAATCTCTCCTTTTAAAGAACATATTCTAAAAGTTTTAAAATCTGAACAATATTGACAATATTATATTTATCTTTTTTATTATTGCAAGAGAGTGAAACGACCGAAACAATCTCATCTAAAAACCGATAACCAAAAACCGAAAACAATCTTTTTATCTTGCAACTGGACGACCGAAGAAAAATATGTCTCTTTTGAATTTACTAAAAACTAAAAACTAAAAACTAAAAACTAAAAACTGTAAACTGAAAACAGGTGTTAAAATGCAAAACCACGACCTAAAAACATTATTAGAACTAAAACAAAATCCGTCCCATTCCCAACGTTCTTTATCCCGCAATTTACATATCTCTCTCGGTCTAACCAATTCTATCTTAAAGAATTTAATTAGCCGTGGCCTAATCAAAGCCAAAAAAGATATCGGAAGAAAGCTCCTATACATTATTACCCCTCAAGGTATGGCAAATGTCAGCCGTTTGATGTATAACCGTTTCCAGGAAACCCTACATTATTATCATTACACTAAAGATCTACTTACTGCTTACTTAATGAAACTCTACCAACAAGGAGAAGAAACGATAAACATTTATGGCACTGGTCAGCTTGCCGAGATCACCTACTATGCCGGAATAAGTACTCCTCTAAAACTAAATGCTATTATAACTGATGATTCATCTAAAGAAAAATTCTTAGGCCAGCAGACCATTTCTATTACAAATTTTCTATCTCAATACTCTAACCATAATAATCTCTTCAGCAAAAAAATAATCATTCTTTCTACCGATGACCCGGAGAAATTAACCAAAGAAATAAATAAATATAAAAATATCCAAAAAAATATCAAAATAATTAACATTGAAACTATCCTAAAAAATCTACAGTAGGACAGGCGTCCCGCCTGTTTATTCTGTCATTGCGAGGGAGCTTCCCTTCTTCTGTCATTGCGAGGGAGCTTTAGCGACCGCGGCAATCTCGTCTCGAATCTCCTCCTCCTCGAAGGGGGAGGATTAAGGTGGGGGTGAGGTAGGGGTCGAATTCATTCGACCCGTCTGTTTCTTTTGTCATTCTTGTGAAAGCACCTGTCTGCGTGCAACCTGTCTGCGTGCAACGCACAGGCAGGCGCACAGGCAGAGGGGAAGCAATCCCTACTTGCAACTTGCAACTTGAAACTTGTAACTCGTAACTTGTCTTTTTATCTTGCAACTTGCAATCTGTTATAATACAAAAAATAATAAATAAGGATAAATACTAATGGACTTAAAGAAAATAATTTCTCAAGGCGAATCAGAAACTGTTGAATTTAAAAAATCACTAAGTGAAGGGAAAGAAATAATTAAAACCATTTCTGCTTTTGCCAATACAAAAGGTGGCAGAATTTTTGTCGGTATTTCTAACTCTGGGAAAGTGCTTGGAGTTGAGATTGGCAAGGATACAGTGGAACGCCTTGCTAATCAAATTACCCAAAATACTGATCCTAAGGTCCATCCCCATATAATAATAGAAAAGATAAATGACAAACAGGTAATCATTGTTAAAGTGAAAGAATCATCCGATCACTTAGTTTTAGCCTTTGGTAGACCGTATAAACGAGTAGGCAAATCAACACTCCTAATGTCCAAAGATGAATATGAAAGAATAATTTTAGAAAAACACAAAGACAAACTATATTTTGATTCTCAAATCTGCAAAGAAGCCACCTTAGCTGATATTGATAAAGAAAAAATTAAATGGTTCCTAAAAAAGGCAAAAGCAGAAAGAAATTTAAATATTGACTACTCTACTTCTTACGTAGAGGCATTAAAAAGGTTAAATTTGCTCATCGATAATAAACCTACAAATGCTGCAATTCTGATGTTTGGTGAAAATCCGCAAAGATTTTTTATTCAATCTGAAATAAGATGTGCTCGTTTTAAAGGAATAAAAGCAGTAAAACCA
>JBBRDV010000105.1:0-4935 GCA_038203565.1 Atribacterota bacterium | reverse complement strand
ATGATTCAGGAATTTAAAAATTATCTTGAAGTAATAATAGATAAACTCAAAAATGATCCCAACAGTTTAAAAGAAGAATTTCAAAAAGCAAGCAAATTAAGAGAAAACCTTTAAATTAAAAATTTCTGTCATTTTTTTTATGTGTTTTTTTATTGAGAATTTTCCCTATTTATGCTATAATTTAATTGTAAGACAAGGGGAAAATTATGAGCTTTGCCAATAAAGATGAAGTAAAAAATGTAGCTGTAAACAGAAAAGCACGACATGAGTATCATATATTAGATACTTTCGAAGTAGGATTGGTTCTAAAAGGCACAGAGGTAAAATCTTTAAGAGAAAGTAAAGTTAGTATGCGGGAAAGTTTTGCTCAATTTGAAAATAACGAGCTTTATATAATGAGTATGCATATTTCTCCTTATGCCTTTGGTAACATATTCAATGTTGATCCGATAAGGAAGCGTAAGTTGCTTATGCATAAACGGGAAATTAATCGCTTAAAAGGACAGGTCGAAGAGAAAGGTTTAACCCTGGTGCCTTTACGAATTTATTTTAAAAGAGGTCATGCCAAGATCGAATTAGCTCTGGCTAAGGGAAAAAGGTTGTATGACAAAAGACAAGCAATGGCTGAAAAAGATGCCCAAAGAGATGTTGAAAGAGAGTTAAAGAATAAAGAATGGGGGCGATAGGTTTCGACAGGGATAAGAGAGGTAAGAACAGCGAGTCGAGGTTCCATGTCCTCGTAAAACCGTGGAAAAACATTAACTGCTAGAAACGAACAATTAGCATTTGCAGCCTAATTAGGCTGCACGTCTGTGGTGGTTTTGTGTCTACGAGACCATTATGGGTGTAACATAAAGTAGACTATCTTCAACCTTACTGCTCTGGGAGGTAGAAGAGAAAAATAAGGGCTGGCTCAATTTGCATCCTGTCTATGGGAGGTAAAAAGAGCGAGAAAAAAAATCATAGACTACACTCGTAGCGGTTTTTACTGAAATATCTTTGGACGCGAGTTCGAATCTCGCCGCCTCCACCAAATCCTTATAAATAAAGCCTTTCAGGTATTTTTCAGAAGGGCCTTTTTATTTTTATAAATTATTTTCACAGAAAAAGAAGGTTTTTTAATCTAAGGAGTCGAATAAAATTACAAAGCCTTGTTATTATTATCCTAACCCAACTTCGCCAAAATCTCCCCCAATTTACTAAAAAATCACTGTCCAGGAGATGGGACCTGTTACAGAATAAGGAGATAAGGATTCATATCTGATTGTAGTGACACACTGATATATTTTACTATTGACAGCACGCAGATTCTATGATATCATATTATTATGTATATTAAGAAGGTTATAAAAGGAAACGGAAAAACTAATAAGAGGTATAAATACTTTCATCTGGTCGAAAGTGTCCGGACTGAAAAGGGTCCCAGACAGCGTCTTATTCTAAACCTGGGAAAGATCGATCTTGATCCTTCCCAATACCCTTCCCTTTCCAGGAGGATTTCCGATATCCTAACCGGTCAAATGAGCATTTATGAAGTCCCCTTAAAGATAGAGCAGATCGCACGAAGAGCGGCAACAAAAATATTTGATAAGAACTCAAGAGAGGAACAATCAAAGAGTACAGATTTCCAGAAGGTAGATATTGCATCACTTAAAACCATGGGATCACGGAGTTTCGGAGGAGAATACTTATGCAGTTCGATCTGGAAGGAATTGGGAATCAGCAATTTTCTCTTGCAAAGCGGGGTTTCCCCAAACACTATCCCTATACTGGAAGCCCTTGTCTTAAATAGATTGATTGATCCCGGTAGTGAAAGACATACCAAAGAGTGGGTAGATAACCGCTCGGCCTTATACGAAATAAGCGGAAGACCATTATACCACTCACTTAATTCCTACTACCGGGGAGGAGACACCCTCTTTAAACTAAAAGATAAACTGGAGCAATACCTCTACTCCAGCGAAAAAACGCTCTTTTCTTTGCAGGAAAATATATTCTTCTTTGATCTCACCAATACCTATTTTGAAGGAGAAGCGAAAGGCAATCCGAAGGCTAAATTTGGTAAACCCAAGGAGAAAAGAACCGACTGCCGACTGGTTACCCTGGGGATGATTATCGATGAGAAAGGATTTGCCAAATATAGTAAACTATTCCCTGGTAACCAGGCAGAAGGAGAGACTCTCTCTACTATGATCAAAGAACTAGAGAAGAACCTTACCCCCGGAAGCGATAAAACCATTGTCCTTGATGCCGGGATCGCCACCAGTAAAAATATCCACTGGTTAAAAGAGAATAAGTATCACTATATTGTGGTAAACCGGGGAAAACCCCCTTTTGAAAAAGACTTTTCCGCTATGAAGACCATCCGAGGTATTGAGATTAAAAGGTTCGAGGTAGAAGAAGAGGCCTATATACTCTGCAGAAGCAAGAGAAAGGAAGCTAAAGAGGAATCGATGAGAACCAGGATAGAAAGACTTTTTACCGAAAGGCTCAAATACTTTAAACAAGGGTTAACCAGAAGACACGGTACCAAGAACTATCAGAGGGTAGTAGAGATGATCGGCCGGCTCAAAGAGAAATATCCTCAAATAGCGAAATTATATTCCGTACAGGTATTACCAGAGAGCGGTAAAGACTCAAAAGACCCCGGGTTGAAAGCGATAGCCCTTAATTGGGAAAAGAATAAAAAATACGAGCCAGAGATAATCTCTGAAGGGAGCTATGTACTGAGGACCGACCGCATTGATCTGAGTGATGAGGAAATCTGGAATACTTACCTAATGCTGGGTAACATCGAATATGCCTGGCTTAGTATGAAATCCCATTTAGGGCTGCGGCCGAATTTTCACCAGAAAGAGAAGAGAGTCGATACTCATATATTTGCATCCGTCCTGGCTTATCATATCCTTCATATTATCGAATACCGGCTTCACATGTCCGGTGATCATAGAAAATGGTCTACCATCCGTAACCTATTGAGTACTCATCAGCGGGTAACCATAGCATTTCGGATGGAAGATGAAGAGGGGAAGATCACCCAAAAGTTCATCAGAACTTGTACGGTCCCGGAAGTAGAACACAAAAGGATCTATAATCTCTTTGGACTATCGGGGAAAATAGCCCGTATTTCAAGTTTAGTAAAATACTGTAGTGACCATAAAAAGACGTCAATGCATATATAGCAATACTTTGCTAATAATTTTGGTGAAGTTGGGCTAACATTTATATGTAAAATAAAAATAAAGAAAAAATTCTCGGCTTTAAAGGTAGTGAAGTAAACAGTAACTATTTTCCTAAAGTTCGTATTGTAAGGAACAACTTTAAAATATCTCGAAGATATTTTAGAAGAAAAGAGTGGATACGATTCTGGAAGGATTAAAGGGTAACAAAGGACCGTCACCTGTCAGATTCAGACAAAAACGAAATAGTTTTTGACTTAATGACCAAAATTGCATATATTAATACTAATATTAACAGATGTTAATAGGTAATGCAATTAAAGTATAGTAAAACTTTACTACAATGTCAAAAGATTTATCACTTATAGCCAAGGATATAAAAAAATGCCGATATAAGTTCGGTGTTTCGCAAGACAAGCTACCCAAACTTGCCTGTGTTACTTTGTATACTTTGACTAAAATTGAAACCGGAGTAACGCCCGATTTCCGTATTGAAACACTAAAGAAAATCACCAAAGGATTAAATGTAAGCGTTGATGATTTAATAAGATAAAATCATCCATTTCTTAGTTCTGGTTTGATATTTTTTATTCTTTTAAATAAGAGATAGTTAATAGTGACAAGGATAGCAATGAAAGCCAGCGAACAAAGGAGAAGTACAAGCCAATCATGGCTTACTGGAATATTGCTGGTCACTGCCCGGTTAATGCTGTTTTCTTGGGGCAAAAAGTGGGGTTTGGCTGAAATTTCCCAAGGTATTTCCATTATTATTTTTATACGGCTGATAATATAAATTCCAAGAGAAACAAATACATTACCCAATAGCAAAGCAAAGGTGACAAGCACAAAACTTTCACTTAAAAATTGCTTTTGAACTTTTTTTGCGCTCCAGCCAATCATTCTAAGAATCGCAATCTCTCTTTCTCTGGTCTTTATGCTATAAAACACGAGGAAGCCGTAAGCGATTAAAAGTAAAATTCCTAAAATCAGAAAAGCAATCTGACCAAAAGAAGAAATCAATTTTATTTGGTCGATTAATTTTGAAGAAAAAGTCTTTTCGCTGAATACTAAGTAATCTTTACTTATGCTATTGACGGCTTTTTGAACATCGCCCTTCCATAGCGGTTTGATTTTTAGAAGAACCACATTAACAAAGCTCTTGTTGTCAGTATGAAATAATTTTTCCATCTCAGTGGACTGCTGGGCAATTTGCAGAGCGGAATCGTAATTCATGTAAATGGCAGCCGGGATAATATTGCCGGTCAAGTTCGAGCGAAGTACGCCTGAAACAGTGAAAACATTTTGTCCTATTTTTAAACTGTTGCCGGTTGATAGGGAAATTTTTTGCGCGAAGTCTTTAGTAATTAGCACATTTTTTTTATCCAGTACATAATCTCCCGCCTCAAGGTTATTTTTTAATATATCAGAAAATAGTGTGTTATCAAGCTGAACGCCAAATACGTCTTTGAAGTAGGATTGGTCAAAATACCAAAAATACAAACCAGAGTCGGTTTTTTCCACGAAATCAAGCTTACTTAGGGTTTTAACCTCTTCCGGGTAGATCGGCCCATTGGAGTGCGGATAGATTGCCCCCACCATCTGTTCGGGAATTTGGCCTGTTTTCTGTACTACGGCGTCAACCCCAATGGCCTTGAAAGGCAAAGTGGCTATAGCGTTCATATTCCTGCCGACGGTTATCATTAGAGAGACAAGAAGGAAATAAACTGCAATGCTCAAAACCATTAATATAGTTTTG
>JBBRDV010000104.1:0-4998 GCA_038203565.1 Atribacterota bacterium | reverse complement strand
TTTTTTTTATAGAAAAAGAAGGATTTTTAAAACACGGTATCGAAATGTAAAATAACACCTTAAATGAAATAATCAACAAAAGGAGGGATTTTCACTAATTCTCTAAAGAAGGAGAATTCTTATAAAAAGGAATGGATTAATCGATTAAAAAGATGACTTAGAAAAAACTTTATAATATTTTTTTGACATATGTTAGCATATATGCTAACCTTTTATTAAAGGAGTTTTATGAAACGACCTAGAAAAGAAGATTATATTTTCTACCAGGGAGATAAATTCCAAGTAGAATTTTATTTTACTGAAACCGGGGAAATGCCGGCAAAAAAATACTTAGAGAAAGAATCTCTAGGAGTGAAAGTTAAACTAGCTGCCCTGGTAAAATATATAGCAGATCATGGCAGGCTCTTTAATAAAACAAAATTTAGAAAAGTGGACTCAAAAGAAAAAATATTTGAGTTTAAGCCCACAAATTAGCGCTTCTTTAGCTTCTTTTATGAAGGGAAAAAGATAATTATTACAAATGCTTATAGAAAAAAATCACAAAAGGTAAGCGAAAAAGATTTAGAAAAAGCCAGGAATATGAAAATAACTTATACTGGTAGAGTGAAAGAAGGTGGTTACTATGAAAAAAACTAAAACTTATATGGATAAGTTAATGGAAAATAAAGAATTTCGTGAAAAATTCGATCAGGAATACCGAAATCTTTGCATTGGGGAAAAAATTGCCGAAATTCGCCGTAGAGCAAATCTAACACAAGATGCTTTGGCTAAACGAGCAAATACGACTAAATCAGCTATTTCGCGCTATGAAAATTCTGATTATAAAAGTTATAGTATGCCTCTTTTAAACAGAATAGCGAAAGCCTGCAGGGCAGATTTAAAAATTGATTTTGTACTCAAAAGGATAAAAAAAGTTAAGGTCTAAGAAATAAAAGTTAGGTCTAAACATTTATTATATAAAGAATAATCAACTAATATTATAGGCATTAGTAGACCATTAAGAATGCAATTTGATAGAGAAAGAAGAACGGAGGCGTTCCTTTAATTAACAACACCCTACTGGCAGTATATACTATCGGTGTGGTGTTTTATTATACGGAGAGGAGCCAAAACCTTTTCAGCCCATTAGCCTTTGCTGAAGGGTTTTTTTATTTTCCCAGATTCTTACCAAAAAGAAGGATTTTTTATCATAAAGGTGGTATAGTATTAAAAAATATTTATTCTATAAAAAAGTTCTACATTGGCTTTTATTATCTTTTTTATAAAGATAGCCTAAAATAGATAAAGAATAGGTTAGGTTTTTGATAGGACAAGGACACGTCTATCCTAAAATCAATATAGTCTTTACTTGATTAGGCAATTTACTGAAAAATAAATAAGGTTATCATTAATTTTAAATAAACTTATGAACAAAAAAATTCTTTTCATTATTATAATAATTGCTCTAGGAATATTTTATTGGATGTATCAATTAACACCTGAAAAGTTAAAGGGTGAATATGATAATACTTTCACCTTTGTTTGCCCTCCTGGTCACGAAATTAAAATTAGCTATAATGAAGAAGTTGATTCGGCTTCTCTTTTTGTTGAAGGTGAAGAGTATGAACTTCATCGAGTCCTAAGTGCCTCGGGAGTAAGGTATGCAAATGATGATGAGACAGTTGTTTTTTGGGAGCATCAAGGAGAGGCAATGGTGGAGATTAATGGTGAAACAATTTATAAGGAATGTAAGCTTAAAGAATAAAGAGGTACTCAATGAAAAAATTATTTGAGATAACGAAAATAAATCAAATGGAACTAAAAAATAGATTTGTCCGCAGTGCTACCTGGGAAGGTTTGGCAAATCCGGATGGTTCCTGCAGCGAAGAATTGACTGATTTGTTAGTGAATCTGGCAAAAGGAGAAGTAGGATTGATTATCAGCAGTCATGCATATGTTAGTCTAACAGGGCAGGCACACGTTAGACAATTAGGCATTTATGAGGACCATCTCATAGATAGTTATAAAAATATGGTTGAAAAAGTACACAACGAAGGAAGCAAGATTATCTTACAAATTAATCACGCAGGGGGCCGAGCTCTGGTCCAGACGAAAGATGACAAGCCATTCGGGCCTTCTACTATGGAGGTTGCAGACTACGGCTGCAGAGAAATAACCATAAGTGAAGTTATTCAAACTGTTGATGATTTTAAAAATGCTGCGATTAGAGCAAAAAAGGCCGGGTTTGACGGTGTTCAGCTTCATGGAGCGCATGCTTTTTTACTGAGCCAGTTTCTTTCCCCCTTTTTCAATAAGAGAGAAGATCGTTACGGAGAAAGCCTTGAAAACAGGGCTCGCCTGATGTTGGAAATTCTTCAGGCTATTAGGTCGGAATTAGGCCGGCAATTTACGGTAATCATTAAGCTAAATTCAGATGACTTTGTTGAAGGCGGTTTTACTCCAAGTGAAATGGTAGAGCTATCAGCACTCCTTGAAAAAGCAGATATTGATGCAGTTGAAATGAGCGGAGGGACTACGTTGGGAAGGTATTCTTCTTCTAGGATAATCAAAGGTGATTCACAAGAAGAAGAGGTATACTATCGTGATGCCGCCAAACTATATAAGGAAAGAATAAGTGTCCCTTTAATTTTAGTAGGTGGAATCCGTTCATATGAGGTTGCCAAAGAATTGGTAGAAAAAGAGCAGGTGGATTATATTTCACTATGTCGCCCCTTGATTAGAGAACCGAATTTAATCAAACGCTGGCAATCTGGGGATACCAGAAGAGCTACCTGCATCTCCTGCAATAAGTGTTTTGTACCGACAAGAGCAGGAGAGGGCTTGTATTGTGTGTTGGATAAGTAAAATATCCTATATGCTGTTTTTATCCTATAATAAATAAACTACGATAACCAGATTTTAAATCAGTTTTAATTTATTATAAAATAATCCTAATAATGTTGAAGAATAATTAATTGAATCTAATCTTTTCTATTACCATATTTCCCTTAAAAGTTCTGAACGCGTCCAATAGGGGGAGCCAGAAAATAACCAGCCCTTTGGCAGACTTTGCTGAAGGGCTTTTCTATTTTATTTCCCTTGCAACTTTTCTTTTCCTTTTTCGTATCATTTAATAAGAACAAAAATATTAATTCTTTCAATCATGTATCAGAAGGCTAATGCAAGAAAGAGACTTTACTATCAAGAATCCGTTAAGGAGGTTAATAAAATGAATAAAAAAAATTTATGGTTAGGATTAGCAGCTATATCGATGATAATTTTTATTACTGGCTGCTGTACACCTATGGTGCCTGTTATAGGTCTTGCCACAGTTGAGGAGATCGATATTTTAACCTTAGAGTCATTCCCCGTTCAGATATTTGTAATTGCCAGTGGATACCTCCCTAATCCTTGTACGGAAATTGGTCCGATTATTCAAACAAGAGAGGGGAATACTTTTTATGTTACCATTAGAACCTATTGTTCTCAAGAAATTTGCATCCAAATGATTGCTCCTTTTAAAGAAACAATTCCTCTTGAGGTCTATGGCTTGTCAGCTGGTACTTACACTGTTGATGTGAATGGTGTCCAAGGTTTTTTTGTTTTAGAAATCGACAATATCTTTTTACCTGATTGATTTGAATCTGTTCCTTAAAAGAGATATAGGATTACAGGTATGTATGGTATGATGAATTGCCTTTTTACTAATAGAATCTTATAGGATAATTTCTTTTAAGAAGTGATACACTTTTTCAGTTTCATCACTCATACAAAAGTTGCGAAAATCGTCCTGTTGGGGGAGCTTGATAATTACAGCCCTTTGGCATTTGCTGAAGGGTTTTTTATGTGCGCCCAGCATGGGTGATTACTTGTCGGTGAAAGTCCGATATGGGGGTTGATAGTACCAACCATTAGCTCAAGACAAGGGTGTCCATTGCGAGGTGGAATCTGAAGGAAGTCGGCGGCAAAACTCTGGTCTGAGAAATACGAACTACATATAAGGCATACGCTTGTGGGTAAGTTTGCATGACAAAACAAAGCCCAGAACTATCCGAAACAGGCGGTGTAAATGTAGCAGATAGATGGAGTGAAAGTAATCTCTCTTACCTGGGGAGGTCTGACAGATATGTTGTGAAATGAATTTTAAAACAACAACTCATACAGTGATGTATGATTGAACTGTCAGAAGTCAGCAGACGCCATAGTAGATTGATGTATCAATCGAAGGGCTGAACGTTAGGAGGTTTCTAAAAGTTTGAAGAACTCGAGAGAAATACCAAGAAAGCAGACAACTTCTCATGAAGACTATTTCCAGGATGGAAGGCTGGAAGCCTCAAGATAATGGAAAAGTGCGAAAGTATTCTTTTTAGCGTTTGATAACAGAAGAAACAGCGAAAAGGTATATGCCGATAATCTTATGGAGAAAATTCTTGCCAAAGACAACATGAATCAAGCATATAAGCAAGTGGTAAGAAATAAAGGGAAACATGGAATAGATGGTATGACGGTAGATGAACTTCTACCTTACCTTTAAAGAAAATGGAGACCAACTCCGTAAAGATATACTCCAAGGCAAATACAAACCAAAATCGGTAAGAAGGGCAGAGATACTAAAATCCGACCTGCCTGCAGCAGACAGGTGGAGGAGTAAGACTATTAGGTATACTAAACAGTAATTGACAGAATGATTAAAACAAGCCATTGCCCAACAACTAACTCCAATATTTGAACTTAAGTTTTCAGACCTGCCTGCAGCAGACAGGTAACAGTTATGGTTTTAGACCCAACAGAAATGCACATCAAGCGATAAAGAAGGCGCGACAATACATCAATGAAGGATATACATGGGTAGTAGATATTGACCTGGAAAAGTATTTTGATACGGTCAATCACGATAAACTCATGTCGCTTATAGCCAGAGAAGTAAAAGATAAAAGAGTATTGAAACTAACAAGAGCATACCTTAAATTCAGGGGTAATGATTAATGGCGTAATAGTAGAAACAGATAGAGGCTGTCC
>JBBRDV010000103.1:0-5006 GCA_038203565.1 Atribacterota bacterium | reverse complement strand
CTCTGTCATCCATTCACCTTGAGCCTGTGCAGGATTAGCAGCTATTACATTTCCATTTGCATCCAGGAGCTTAACAGGAAAAGTAGCTTCAAAAAACCAGGTTCCCCGTGCCTCTCCCTCAATTATAAGTGGGCTTTGTATTGCCTGGTTTGGTATTGGATTTGTAACTTTTATTTGATCTGAAGTGGTATCTTTTGAAGTGGTTTCTATTTCTATAACTGTGGCAGCCTCGGTTTCTCTAGATTCCTGTTCTTTGTCTGTTGTTTCTTCCGACCCACTAGTAGAAGCAGAAATTTCCTTAGAAGTTTCAGCAGGAGCAAAAATATTGCATGAATTTAATGTAAAAATAAAAATAATAGTAAAAACCATTATTAAAGAAAAAATGCCTCTTATTTTCATAATCTGTCTTCCTGTTTTTGTTTATATTTAAATAAGGCGTCCAAAGACTTATTGCTGATATTTATTCTAACATTTAACTCTTTGCCGCATACAGTATTTCAGATATTCTACCTAACATCGGTATCAAAAGACATGTTTATTTTACAATTAATAATAATATCAAAAATAAAATCTTTCTTAAAGTTTACTTAACAATAATTCTTTTATGAACTAATTTCTTCTTAATCTATCCCTATGGCGCCATCCGGCACCTCCATGAGATGAGATATCTAAAACTATACCTATAATTAGAAAAACCCAACCAAGACCACTGATACCTTTATAAAGGTACCAGCTAATTAGAAAACCTATCATGGTAAATGGAGCAAAGATGGCAAAAAGAAGGGGCCAGATCCAGAGATTGAATGCTGAGCTAAATAGGCCGGGATTAATTATCCACCATACAATTATTGCCAATCGAGGACCCAAAAGTATAAGAATTGTAGTTATGCAACACATTTTATTTTTACCTCACTAAATGAAAATAAATTTGTTTAAAAGTATTTCCTTACCTGACAATGGCCAAAATAACCATTACGATTAAAAAGACTATAAAGATGATAAAAAGAATTTTTAGAATTCCCCAACCTGCTCTATTGGCTCCCCTAAAACCAAAAATACCAGAAAAAATTATCAGTACTACTGCTACAATTGCCAAGATCCAAAAGATACTCATACTTTACTCCTTTCATATTGGGTTGTGATAAATGCATTTCACTACTTTAAGAGTGATATGTTAAAGCTAATTTATTTATTTTATAGCTAAGTAATGAAAATACGCCTGTACTATAAGGCTTTTCCAGAACTTGAAATTTGGCTTGTCGATGTCTTAAGATATTTTTCAGCAAAGCTGTTGGTTGTATCAAAACGATAAGACCCCATATAATCTATGAGGTCTTATTAAAAATGATAAATACCTGCATTGATTTTTCAAAACGGTACCTACAAAAAAGTGCAATTACTACAATACTTGCGCTATTTCCATTACTTATTTTGATGTCTCCTATTTAGCTTTAATATTGTCTGCTTTTTTCATCTACCTTAGCTTTTACATCGGCCGTTTGCTCGTCTACTTTAGCCTTTACATCGGCCGTTTGCTCATCTACCTTAGCTTTTACATCGGCCGTTTGCTCATCTACTTTAGCTTTTACGTCAGCCGCTCGCTCCTCTACTTTAGCCTTTACGTCGGCTGTTTGGTCGTCTACTTTAGCCTTTGCATCACTAATTTCTTTTTCTATATCCATTTAAATTCACTTCCTTTCTTTAGTTATAATTAATGATTAATAATTCTATTTAGCTTTTTAGCCTGCCCAACCCAGTTTTTTACCATTAATAAATCAGGAGGCCCTTTTACCTGACAATGGCCAAAATAACCATTACGATTAAAAAGACTATAAAGATTATAAAGAGAATTTTTAGAATTCCCCAACCTGTGGCTCCGGCTCCCCTAAAACCAAAAATACCAGAAAAAATTATCAGTACTACTGCTACAATTGCCAAGATCCAAAAGATACTCATACCGCACTTCCTTTCTTATATTACTTTTTTTAACAAGCCACTGAAATTATTTATAATAAAATCACATTAAAAGGATTAACTTGTTGGCGCAGCTGTTGTTGCAGCTGTTGATGCAGGTCTTGAATTAATAGTATTTCTACATCCTATCATTGAAAACGTAACTATTATTGCCATTATAACTACTGCCATAATTATAACGATACACTTTCTTTTCATTGTTACCTCCAGATTATTTATTACCTTTTTACAAAAATTAAAAAACAATTTATAGAATTTAGTATAATGGCGCAGCACAATAATAGTAATGGTGGGGTTCATAGTATTCATTGGGTATAATGACTAGTTTTATCCTGGTAATTTCACCAGTTTTTACTTTAAAGTAAGATAGGCTGCTTCAGTTCTTTTAAAAATATTATCAATCTGTTCTTAATATAATTTAATTCTTTTTGAATTATTAATTGTGGCAATGATAGTAGTATAATAAAGAAGAATCAAAGATTTTAAAAAAATTCTTAACTTATTAATTGTTAATATAAAAGGTTAAATGAGTAAAACATGAAAGCGATTCTGATTATAAATCTAAAGTCCGGGAAAGCAAAAGGGAAAATGCCGCCAATATTGAAATGGAACTTTAAAAAATTGCAAAAGAGAGCAGCAGAGGTTTTTGAGCCGAAAACAACTGCTAAAGAAATTATAAAAGAGGTTAAAGAAAGCTGTGTTAAAGAAAATATAAAATTAGATATTGAATTTACAAAACATCCAAAGCATGCAACGGAGCTGGCAAAGGGAGCAAAAGGCAAGTATGATATGGTTATTGTGGCTGGCGGGGATGGAACAGTAAACGAAGTCATAAATGGTATTGTTGACTCAAAAATAACACTTGTAATCATACCTTTTGGCAGTACAAATGTTCTTGCTTTAGAGTTAGGAATACCATTCAATACGAAAGAAGCTTCGGAATTAATAGCACATGGCAAGAGACTAAAGATTGACCTGGGTTATGTAAAAACAAATAGGGAATCTAGATATTTTGCCATGGCGGTCGGTATCGGATTTGTCCCAAAATTAATAAAAGAAGCTAATCCAAAAGTAAAGAAAAGATGGGGAATCTCGTTGGCATATCTGCTTTCTGGAATTCGGCTGCTCCTGACATATAAATGGTATAATATACATGTTGAGCATAAATCTAAATCTGTAGGCTATTTCGTAATTGTTTCAAATTCTAAAGACTATGCCGGGGAATATCAAATAGCAGATAAAGCCAGTATAACAGACGGCCTTCTTGATTTGGTTGTCATTAATAGGCAAAGCTTTTGGGAAATAATAAAATTCATCTCTTCAGTATCAATCGGGAAATCAAACACATTCTTAAAAGGGGAATACTATCAAATCAAGGAAGCGCATATTTATTCCAGACACAAAGCGTTGGTTCAAGTAGATGGTGAGTTGATAGGGACCGGGCCGGTAGATGTCAAGATTGCTCCAAAAGCATTGACTGTCATGGTCAAGAGATAATTATTCTTTAGAATTCACAAACACTCTTCATTTCCACCATCGTTTTGTACTGAATGGAGGTTATTATGTTGTTAGTCACTGAGATTACACGGCACCCCTGGAATGGCGGAACCGGGAAAGTTTTGTTAATTGATTTGTCCTTTCGCTGATACATGTCAATTGTGCCTAAAGATGCTGTTTGTAGGAAAAGAGGACGGTGCTGCTCCCACCAGATGAGCTTATCCTGCGTAGAATTCAGAGGATTAATATAAGGAGGAACTTCTAATATAGAACTTTCCTCCCAGAAATTTTCTCTTCTATGGTCCCTAATAACTGCAACTCTCCCTCCTAATGGAGCTTTTGATGATACTATGATCCCTACGGGGTCTTCGTATCCAACTTTACATGATTTGTAATAATTGACTGGATTTTCCGTATAAAAATCCGTATAGAAAAGGATTTCTTGCTGATGTGGGTCCCATCCCAGACGGAACTCGCTGCGTGCATGCTTGTGGCCGTACAGTATAAGATCTGCCTTTCGTTGGGTCCCAATCCCAAGGCAGATTCTCAAAAACTCATCGCGTCTCATTTTCACTGTTCCGTAATCCAGGAGGGGGTCAGTTGACCCACGCTTGAAATACGCACCTTTGTCTGACCACCACTTTTTGAATTCATCTGCTTTAGATTTAACATCAGGATCAGAAGAGGAGTGCCGCTTTATAAACCCTTTAATCTCCCTGGAGTCAGCAGTGGGATGTTCTGTCTCGCGGAAATAGTGCGGATTCTCACTATTGTAGAGGTTGAAGACTGGGGCATGCATTCCCACAATGACCAGCCCCCCGTTACTTGTTTGGGACAGAGCTTCGCCTAATATGCTTATATCTTTTGGATTCAAACCTGCGGAAGGAGGATTTGTCCTTATAGCATTTCGCTGGTCCTCGTTTCCAAAAAGGTATGCCCATAGTGCGCTCCCTACATTACCGGGTATATCTGTTTCATGACCTGAATTTAGCATGACTATCCGATGCGGGCCAAGCCTGATCATGTAACTGGACTCATCGTTTATCCAAAGATTATACCAATCTCGGGATCTGGCCTGATTGTTCAAGTCATTATCGAGGACCGTATGCAGCAACTCACCTATCTTTATTTTTGGAGTTTTACCATCTTGTAGTTGGATTGCTTCATCAGCAGTTATATTGAAATCCGTAAAATTAGACACTGTTTTGTCTGGAATTACAAAAGGGAGGTCAAGGACAAAACGTAACGGATAAGGATTTTTGCGATAATCGTGGTTACCCATGGTTGTGAAAATCGGAACGCGCAATGGGTCAGTCGAAAATCCTTCCCGGGATATCACATCGCCTTTTACAAGATCTCTAAAGAAAGACCAATTGCCGCCTTGTTTATAGTTATCGTCTTCTTCGAACAGATAATCTACAACGTCACCGGTCGCAAGAATGAAATCGATCTGACCACTCTTGTGGAGCTTGTTCGCATAATTGATTAGAGATCGGAAGCTGTCATTAGTATTAACGAGATTTTGAGCCCCCTCC
>JBBRDV010000102.1:0-5199 GCA_038203565.1 Atribacterota bacterium | reverse complement strand
AATCTAATATCTTTTATTAAAGAATACTCTGAAATTATTACGATAAGATTAAGAGTAGATTAAGATTTAATGAAATTTTTAGGCAGTCTAAGCTTTCGAATAAAACATTTTAGCAATATTTTACTTTATTTTTTTAATCATTTATAATATTAAAAGATGAATATTATTAATCTAATAATTATTTTAGGCTCTTGAGGCAAGGATTATGGGTAAAGAAAAAATATTAGTAGTCGATGATGAAAAAGATATCATTGAGCTTCTTCAATATAATTTGGAAAAAGAAGGATATAGAATAAGCTGTGCCTACAGTGGGGAAAAGTGCTTAGAAAATGTTAAAATTGAACTTCCGGATTTAATTCTTCTGGATTTGATGCTTCCTGAAATAGATGGCTTAGATGTTTGCAAATTCTTAAAAAACAACCCCCAAACTTCTCACATTCCCATCATTATGCTTACTGCCAAAGGAGAAGAAACTGACATCGTATTGGGCTTGGAATTAGGGGCAGATGATTATATCACTAAGCCCTTCAAGGTAAGAGAATTATTAGCCCGAGTAAAAACTGTACTCCGTAGAACAAAAATTAATATTCCCCCTCTCTCCAAAGAAAAAGACATTATTAAATTTAAAGACCTGGTTATCGATTCAACCAAACATCAGGTTACCTTAAAAAACATACCTTTAGATTTAACCTCTACAGAATTTAATTTATTAAAATTTCTAGCCTCCCGTCCCGGAAAAGTCTTTACCCGTGAGCAGCTAATCGACCAAGTTTGGTCAGAAAATAGTTTTATCGTAGATAGAGCAGTTGATGTTCATATTAGAAGGCTTCGCCAGAAGCTGCTTTCGGCAAGTGAATATATCATTACGATAAGAGGAGTGGGATACCGATTTAAAGAGGAAATATGATAAAAAAAATTAGTTGGAAGTTGTTTTTCACTTATATCATTATCATTATTATCTTTGCAATATCCATAGAATTGCTGGCTACCTTCCATTTACGCAATTATTATATCGATTACTTGGCTTCTGATCTTGAATCTACCGCTCATTTAATCAAAGATTTCTTATATAAAGATATCAGCGAAAATAATTTATTCCAGATAAAATCTAAAACAGAGACTTTGGGTAAAGAGATCAAAACAAGAATAACTATTGTCGATATAAAAGGGAAAGTATTAAGTGATTCGGAAGAAAATCCTACTCTAATGGATAATCATGCAGATAGACCTGAGATTAAAGAAGCTATGTTGGGTAAAACCGGTAAGAGTATCCGCTATAGCTTTACTTTAGAGATAGATATGCTTTATATTGCTATTCCCATCGTGAATGATAATCATCAAATTTTAGGCGCCATTCGTCTCGCTTTACCTTTAACAGAAGTGAATAAGAATATTGGATATTTACACAGGATTGTTCTTTCTACTACCATCATTGGTTTACTTATTGCCACTTTAATTAGTATAATCATTTCCTTAAATATCACTAAACCAATCAAAGAGATGACCGAAATTTCAAAAAAAATATCCAAGGGTGATTTTAGTAAAAAACTGAAGATTCACAGCCAGGATGAAATAGGTCAGTTATCTCTTGCCTTAAATCAAATGTCAGAGGATTTAGAAAGTAAAATTAAGATTATCAGTGAAGACAGAAATAAAATAGAAGTAGTGCTTTCCAGTGTTATTGAAGGGATAGCGGCTATTGACAAAAAAGGTAAGTTAATAATTTGTAACAATGCTTTTGAAAAAATAATTCATTGTTCCCAAAATAAAGTTTTGGGGAGATTCCACTGGGAAATCATTAGAAATAACCAATTAAATGAAATTTTAAAAGAAACGATACAAAAAGGACAGACTTCAACTCAAGAAATCACTGTTTTATTCCCGCAAGAGAAAATCTTCTATGCTTCCGCTACGCCTTTAGGGGAAAAAGAGAATATTTGGGGAGCAGTGGTAGTATTAAATGATATTACTCAAATTAAAAAATTAGAGAAAATGCGGGAAGAATTTATAGCGAATATTTCTCATGAACTTCGTACTCCTCTCACCTCTATCCAGGGATTTATAGAAACCTTAAAAGAGGGAGCAATCAATGACCCGGAAAAGACTCAGCACTTTTTAGAAATTATTGAAAAACAGAGTAATCGGTTAAATAGCTTAGTTGAAGATATCTTAAAACTTTCTAAAATAGAGTCTCAGGAAATAGTAGTAAATTTACAATCAACCAATTTAAAAGAATTGCTCGATAAAGTCATGGCAGAATTTAAAGAAAAAATCATACTTAAAAAAATCCAAATTAGCACCAATATTTCTCCTCAATTTCCTTTATTAAAAGTAGATCCGGAACAAATTGAATTAGCTTTACGTAATCTTTTAGACAATGCCATAAAATATACCCCGGAAAAAGGAGAAATTTCTATCTCTTTTTTAGAAAGAGAAAAAGATATCTATATAGAAATTACTGATGATGGGATAGGTATATCTCAAGAACATTTACCCCGAATCTTTGAACGCTTCTACCGAGTAAATAAAGACCGCTCCCGAGATTTAGGAGGAACCGGTTTAGGTTTGGCCATAGTAAAACATGTGGTTCAAGCTCATAAAGGGACTATAGGAGTGGATAGCACCCTAGGAAAGGGCTCAAAATTTTTCATTATCTTACCTAAAAATTAATTGAATCTTAATTATTTTGTAATCTAATTGTAACATTAGAGATATAAAATAATTTTAGAATAAAAATATTAATTTTAGGAGGTATGATTTAATGAAAAGAATTACTTTAATTCTAACTTTAGCTTGCATTATTTTAACTCTAATGGTTCCTATTTCTCAAGCAGGAGAAAAACAGCTGGTGGTTCAAGGTTCCACGACTGTCCTCCCCATCTCTCAAGCAGCTGCCGAAGTCTTCATGGAGAATAATTCACAAGCAGACATTTCGGTACGCGGAGGTGGATCAGGGAATGGTGTTGCCGCTTTAATTGACGGAACTTGTGATATCGCAGATTCTTCAAGACCGATGAAGGATAAAGAAATTTTACTTTGTCAGGGAAAAGGTATCAGCCCGGTTCCTCATATCATCGCCATAGATGGCATTGCCGTGATCGTTCATTCTTCTAATCCGGTTCAAGGATTAACCATTGAACAGATCAGAGATATTTATATCGGTAAAATCACCAATTGGAAGGAATTGGGCGGAGAAGATCAAAAGATAGTCATAGTTTCCCGAGATACATCCAGCGGGACTTACGAGATATTTGAAACCATCGTATTACAAGGTAAGAAAGTAAGCCCAGATTCTCTTTCTCAGGCTTCTAACCAAGTAGTAGCTACCCTCATTTCTACTACCAAGGGAGCGATTGGTTATGTAGGATTAGGATATATCTCTGGAGCCGTAAAGCCTATAGACATCAATGAAGTTACTCCCAGTGAAGAGACAGTAGCCAATGGTACCTACCCAATATCTCGTCCACTTTTCATGTACACCAATGGCGCACCTCAAGGGACAGCGAAAGATTTCATCCAGTTTATTTGGTCGGAAGAAGGTCAAAAAATAGTGGCAGAACAAGGATTTGTACCCTTACCATAACTAAAAAGAGTCTATCTACCGATATATATTCCATTCCTTAAGAAGTCAATCGGTAGATAGACTCTTCTCTATTTCTTTACCAGTAAAAGAAAGAAGGACGTAGCATTTGAAGAGTAAACAATATTTAAAAGAAAAAATCATAAAAAACATGTTTTTTCTCTCTTCACTTACCTCTATATTCTTCTTGGCTATTATCACGATTATCTTATTCAAAGAAGGACTTCCTCTTTTTAGAGAAATTAACTTAAAGTCATTTTTCTGGGGGAAGTCCTGGTATCCGACTTATAATCCACCTGAGTTTGGGATATTGCCTTTACTGCTCGGTTCTTTATGGACTACCTTAGGGGCATTAATCATCGCAGTTCCTCTGGGAGTTTCTGCAGCCATTTATATTTCCGAGGTAGCTAATCCCAAAATAAAAGAATATTTAAAATTAATGATTGAAATGTTAACCGGTGTTCCCTCGATTATTTACGGTTTCTTGGGGATAGTAGTTTTAGGTCCCTGGTTACAAAATCTTTTGGATCTTCCTGTGGGACTCTGTATTCTTACTGCTTCTCTATTACTTGCCCTGATGGCTATTCCTACTATTACCAGTCTGTCTGAGGAGGCACTCTTTTCGATTTCCAAAGAATATAAGGAAGCCTCCTATGCCTTGGGAGCAACCAGATGGGAAACGATAATAAAGGTTACAGTACCGGCTGCTCTCCCGGGAATGAGTACAGCAGTGCTTTTGGGTATGGGTAGAGTGATCGGAGAGACTATGACGGTATTGATGGTAGCAGGTGGAGCAGCAGTGATTCCTCATTCTTTCCTGCAGCCGGTAAGAACCATCACTGCCACCATTGCTTTGGAAATGGGCGAAACAGTCGTAGGAAGCATCCATTATCATGCTTTATTTGCCATTGCCTGTGTTCTTTTTATTATCAGTTTTGCCCTTAATCTTTCTGCTGATTATTTCTTAAATAAATTCAGGAGAACTTCTCGATGAATAAAAGAAGATTGAAAGAAAAATTAGCCTACTCATTCCTTATCGTCATGATATCAATCATTGTATTGTCTATTTTTCTGATGTTCTATTTTATTATTTCCAGAGGAATAAAAGTAATTAATTGGGGATTCCTAACCCAGATGCCCAGGAAAGCCATGACTGCCGGTGGTATTTTCCCGGCAATCTTAGGTACTTTTTATTTGACTATGGGGGCAATCTGTTTTGCCTTACCCTTGGGAGTTTCGGCAGCGATATATCTAAATGAATATGCAGTTCAAAATAGATTAGTAAGAATCATTAGGGTTAGTATTAATAATTTAGCCGGAGTGCCCTCGGTAGTCTTTGGACTTTTTGGTCTGACAATATTTGTAAAATTTTTAAATTTTGGTGTTTCTATCCTTTCAGGAAGTTTAACTTTAGGTATATTAATCCTGCCTACCATCATTCGAGCCAGTGAAGAAGCCCTATCGGCAGTCCCTAACTCTTTCCGGGAAGCATCTTTAGCCTTGGGAGCAACCAAGTGGCAGACGATTCAAAAAATTGTTCTTCCGAATTCATTTTCCGGTATTTTGACCGGAGCAATCCTTTCTATTGGGAGAGCAGCCGGGGAAACCGCCCCTATTCT
>JBBRDV010000101.1:0-5223 GCA_038203565.1 Atribacterota bacterium | reverse complement strand
TCAAAGGTTCAATCACCAACATCATGTCTCTCTTTCTGGCAACCTCAACCAGAATTCTAAGATTATCATACAAGCGAAGTAATTTTTTTTCACTGCTTATTAAATTAATCTTTACACTTCCATCACCTTCTAATATATCTGATAATAACATCATGCGGTCACATTTTAATTTCTTTGCTGCATCTATGGAAGCATCTACTTCTTGAATAACCTTTTCTTTATCATCTAACGTTAAAGATGAAATCCTATTTCCACTAAAATTTGAAACCTTTAGTCCACTATTGATAATTATTTCAAGATCTTTATCTCGCCAGTCCCAAAACTCAATAAATTTAAATCCTGCCTGCTTTATTTTCTCAAGTTTCTCTTTTAAATTATCTTTAGGATATATTGAATCTATACATAATGAAAACTGCATTTTATTTTCCTTTTCATAATATTTAAATTAATTTAAATATTTTTTAAAATCTAAATTCTTTTACAGTCTGAAACATAGCTACAAGATTTTCAATAGGAACTTTTGACTGAATGTTGTGAATAGTATTAAATACAAAACCTCCTCCCTTCCCAAATATCTGGCAGTGCTCATTGACTTCCTTCCTTACCTCCTCTGGTGTACCAAAAGGAAGTGTCCTCTGGGTATCTACCCCGCCACCCCAAAAAACTAATTTATCTCCATATTTCTCCTTTAATATTTTTGGGTCCATATCCTTGGCTGAGGTCTGAACAGTATTTAAAATATCTACTCCTGCCTCTACAAAATCATCTAAAAAAGCGACAATAGATCCACAACTATGATAGAAGGTCTTCCAGGAAGTGTTCTTATGAATCCAATCATTTACCCTTTTATGAAAGGGTTTATAAAACTCTCGATACATATTAGGTGATATAAAGGGGGCATTTTGAGTCCCAAAATCTGTTCCACTAACCATAATTACATCTATCTTATTTCCTACTGCTTCATAAGAGAGTTGTAAGTTTTTCAAGGCTATCTCACATTGTAGTTCAAAGATTCCCTTGATATAATCGGGATATTCAATATGAGCGGTAATCCATTTTACCGGATCTCTAATCCCCTTAGGATTTTTGATGGCTGGGCCTGGCACCATAGAAATATCTCCAAAGCTTGCATCGATAAACTCTCCAACAATACAAAGTTCTGTATTTTTATGCAGCTCATCCGCCTTCTTCTCTAAATATCTTAATGTTTCTTCAGATAAAATTGAATACTGCTGATTGACCCAATCCTCCGGATTTAGATTTCTCTCATCAAGAGGCTCTTGACGTACTAAAAGATCAAAATAATAACCTTCTCGGGGCATCTTCGCACAAGGAGGAACTGAATTATCCCCTTGAGGATAGAGATAAATATTCCCTTCATCATCCCTTTTGGTGGTAAATTTTTCAGGTACTAATACCTTGGTACCATCAAATAGCTTCCAGGGCTTCCATCTCTCATTTTTAAATCCAAATACATTGGTAGGAAGCCATAATCCTATGGTATCAATCCCTAATTTCTCTATTACCTCCATCTCAACTTCGCCAAGCATCTGAAAAGGATCGGTTATACTTACTGATTTATCCTTTAAGCCCAAGGACTGCCTTAATTTAGCGTAAGTGCTTGCCTGAATTCCAGTCACCAAAGTTGAGCCTAAATCAAGAGGAATACGGTCGGTTTCTTGATGATTAATGGCTTTTCTTACTCTTTCTCGAGAATTCATTAGTGTATCTCCTAAAAAAATATGAGGTAAATTAGAAACCTTTACTCTAATTTTCAAGTTTTTAATGTCTTTGACATCTTTCCGGTGGCTATTATCTCTATAATATCTTCCGGACTGGCATCTTTTTTATACACTTCTCCTATTTTTATCCCCCTGTCTAACATAACAAATCTTTCCGCAACAGGATAAACATGATAAACATTGTGCGTGATAAAAATAACTGAAACTCCTGACTCTCTTGCTTTTTCTACCTGTCTAAGCACTTCCCTCGTTTCTCTAACTGATAAAGCCGCAAGAGGCTCATCAAGGATAAGGAGTTTGACTTTAAAATGCATAGCTCTTCCTATTGATATTGCCTGTCTCTCTCCTCCGGATAAAATCGATACAAATTCATTTGGGGATCTTACCCTTACGCCTAACCCCGTAACCGTCTTTTCGCATTCTTCGTTCATCTTTTTTTTATCAAGTAAATGTATCGGCCCTATTCTTCTGGTTGGTTCCCTTCCTAAAAAAAAGTTCCTGGAGATACTCATTATATCTACCAAAGATAGTGCCTGATGAACTGTTTCAATCCCCATTGCTCGCGCAACTTTTGGGGATGAAAAGCTTACTTGCTCGCCCTCAAAGAAGATTTTACCTCCATCTGGTGGAAAAACACCGGCAAGGACTTTTATAAGAGTAGATTTACCTGCCCCATTATCTCCTAACAGCCCTAAAATTTCTCCCGGTTGAATTTCAAGGTTTACCTTTTTTAAGGCCTGGACTGCTCTAAAATTTTTTTCTATGTCTACCATCTTTGCTAATGAGGTAACTTCCTGCATAAATTAATATCCTCCTTCACCATATGTCATTGCGAACTCGATTTATCCAAGGGTGGCAATCTTATCGAGATTGCTTCGTCCCGTCACCCATTTACATCTCTAAATGTCTAAGCTTAAGATTGATGGTTGCTGCTATGATTAAAATTGCTCCTACAAATGTTTGATACCAATAAGCAGGTGCACCTATCATGACCAGGCCGGTTCTCATCATCCCCATAAGGAATGCTCCAAAAAATACTCCGATGATTGTTCCATAACCTCCGGTTAAGAAAGTCCCTCCAATAACCGCTGAGGCAATTGCTTCCAATTCCATTCCTGTTCCAAATGACGCGTTGGCCAGATTAAATCTACTAATTACAATACAACCTGATAATGATGCCATTAGAGCTGATAACATAAAATTGGTTACTTTTACTTTATTGGTGTTTACTCCCATTGCCCTGGCTACTTCTCTATTTCCACCAGTTGCAAATACCCAGTTTCCATAACGTGTATTAGTAAGTATAATTGAGAAAATCAGGGTCAGTGCAAGAAACCAAATATGAGAAGGCCGAAAACCATAACCTATAAATCGGGTTAACAGGGTTGGCATAATGGCATCGCTAGAATAACTAACCGATTCACCTCCGGTAACCGCCAAGAGTGACCCTCTTAAAAACAACATCATACCTAAAGTTGCAATAAAAGAGGGAATACGTGCGCGTAAGGTTATTATCCCATTACAAAATCCGATAAAAGCAGCTATAGCCAAGGTGATAATAAAGGCTAATGGCGAATTATATTTATTAGCCAAGGTTACAAAGAGAAAACCTGAGAAGGCATAAACACTGCTCACTGAAAGATCGAATTCTCCGGCAATCATTAAAAAAGCCACACCGATAGCCACAATCCCTAATTCGGAAACGATAGTAAGTATTCCAGTAATATTACGTAAGGTTAAAAAATTTGAGGAAAAAATAGAAAAAATAGTTAATAATACCAGGAAAGCGAGTATCACTCCAAATTCAGGCCATCTACGTATCTGAGAAAAACTTAAAAATTGCCCTCGGGTCTCAACTTCTACGTGGTTCTTTGACTTCTCCATCACTTCCTCCTGATAGTTATTTTATATCATGTTGGGTGGCACTATTTCTTAAGTACCACCCAACATATCTAATGATCACCGTTTACCGTCAAGATTTACCTATATCCTTCTTTAACTAAATCCTCTAAAGAAGGAATATTATCTGCCGTAATAACTGCTGGTCCTGTGGATACTGGAGCTGGGGGAGGAATATATCCATACTTTGCATTTAAATAGGCAAATACTACTCCCAGATAACCCTGCAAGTATTGCTGCTGATCCATAGTAAACATTACTTTACCTTCCTTAATATATTCAAGTATCTTGGAGGAGCAATCCATTTGAGCGATCTTTACATCTACTCCAACTTTTATCCCATCTGCTTCTAAGCGCGGGATAATCGTCTCTGTACGCATAGTGTTTGAGCAGAAAATTGCATCAGTTTCCGGATGTGCTTTTAAATAAGCAGCTACCATCTCGGCTCCTTTAACTGCATCATCAGTAATGTCCAGAGATTCTACTATTACCCCTTTTGCTTTCAGGGTATCCATATAACCTCTTCCCCTTGCTTCGATGTTGGTGGCTCCTGGATGGTGGTTAGCGAATATTGCTCGTTTGGGAGTAAATCTTTTTAATGTCTCCTGAGCTGCGGCGACTCCAATAAAGTAGCTATCTTCACCAACATAGGTTAAAACAGGTATCCTCGCTTCTTCAGGTTGTCTAAGGTCTGGTGCATTGATGGCTACTACCGGTAGACCTTTAGAAATAGCTGCTCGAAGAGATTCATCCATAGCCTCAGGTGCAGTCAAGGTGCAGACTAAAGCATCGGGGTTGCTTGCCAATGCTGCCTCTATATAGGCCATAAACTCTTCAAGTTTAAATTCTGCAGGTCCGGTATAAGTTACCTTTAAATCGGGATATAGAGCCCCTGCATCGAGTGCGCCTTTCTCACAAACTTTCCAAAATGGGTCCGCGATACCACCATGAACTACTACATAAATTTTATATTCTTTTTCTGCTGCAAAAGAAGATAGGAAGATGCTCGACAACAAGAAAATCACTAAAAAAATAAACAAACCGGTTTTTAAATTACTTTTCATTTTTACCTCCTAAAAAATATTTTAAAATTTTAAAAAACATTTAGGAAAATTTTATTCTTATGTCTCACCTCCTCTTGTTGGCTTCCTGTTTTTTTCAAGGATAGTTTCTTTTTTTAGGTTATGGCTACTTAAATATTAAATGCGAACGATTGCATTATCATAATTTAAATCCTCTAAAATTCTTTTCTTTGATTTATTTCGGTTAAATCACTTCTTTTGATTTCTAATTCTCGAGTATCCATGTTTAGTTTTTTTTCATTGATGGCTTGCTGAGCTCATTAACAAAAATTAGAAAATGGTGATAAAAATAAGAAAGTGTTTTCGGTGAAATCTTATAATTATAAAAACAATATTATAATTATGCATTCGATTGCAGTTGATATTATTTTACAATAAGGCAATCCTTCTTGTCAAAGATTTTTTTACGATATTTTATGATAGAATTAACTTTACTGCATTTAAGACAAATAAATAGGTGCCTACTTAGGTTCAAGTTACAAATGCAGCACTTAACTTTG
>JBBRDV010000100.1:0-5238 GCA_038203565.1 Atribacterota bacterium | reverse complement strand
TGCAAGCACGGTTCTGTGAGGGGTGAGTTTTCAATTTACCAAGGAACAGATATTGTGACACTTCCATAAGGAAACGGGAAGTAAACAGGGAATACAAACTTGTTCCTAAAGTTTAGAGAAGCTCATCTACTCGACAATTGGCAGATTGGTAATTGGTGAATTAATAAAAAGGAGCGAAAAAATGGGTAGTGTAAAAGATTTAATTGTCATAGAAAAGCCTTTAAAAAACAAAACTGGTAGAGGAAGATTTATTTTTTCAGACCGTTATTCGGTCTTTGATTGGGGAGAGATGCCTGATCATATTCCTAATAAAGGCAAATCTTTGTGCATCTCGGCTGCTTATTTTTTTGAAAAATTGGAAAGCATGGGGATAAAGACACATTATTTAGGATTGGTAGAAGGTGGTCAATCAAAAAGAATATCCGGTGTTAAAAATCCCGTAGATATCATGGAAGTCAAGTTGTTTCGGGTATTAAAACCCGCCAGAACCGGCGATGGCTATAATTATTCGGTTTATAAAAAAGAAGAGGGTAACTTATTGGTTCCTTTAGAAGTTATTTTTCGTAATTCTTTGCCTGCAGGTTCAAGTGTATTTAAAAGATTGGAAAATAAGGAATTAGAATTAAAAGAATTAGGATTAGAAAAAATGCCACTCCCCGGAAAAGATTTAGAAAAACCCTTTTTGGATGTCTCTACCAAACTTGAGGAAAGTGACCGATATTTAGGTTGGAAAGAAGCTCAAGAAATAGCCCATCTGAGTGATAAAGAAATAGAAGAGATTAGAAAGATGACTTTATCTATTAACCAACTTATCGGACAGGAAGCAAATAAAATTGGTTTGAAATACGAAGATGGCAAAATAGAATTTGCCTTTGATGAAGACAGGAAGCTTATCGCAGTGGATGTCCTGGGCACTTTGGATGAGTGCCGTTTTACTTTTAAAGGAATGCCTATCAGCAAGGAGATTGCCCGTTTATATTATCGGAAAACTTCCTGGTTTAAAGAATTAATGGATGCCAAAAAGAAAGATGAATTAAATTGGAAAGATAAGGTGAATCTATCTCCTCCGCCCTTACCGCCAAGATTAAAAGAACTGATATCCATGGCTTATGGTGCATTTACCAATGAAATTACCCAAAAAGAATGGTTCGAGGGAATTCTGCCCATGCAAGAAATATTAAGAGAAATAAGCGCGATTATTGAATAAATAATAACAGTGAGGAGAAAAAAATGTGGTTGGTTAAAATTTATGTAACCTTAAAAAAAGGGTTATTAGACGCTCAGGGGAAAGCGACTCAAAATGCTTTGGAATCATTGGGATTTAAGGAAGTAGAAGAGGTAAGAATGGGAAAATATATCCATATTAAAATGAAGGGGCAGGATCGGCAGGCGGTGATTCAAAGGGTTGAAGAGATGGGTAAAAGATTATTAGCCAATCCGGTGATTGAAGATTTTACCTATGAAGTCGAGGTGTTAAAGTGAAATTTGGAGTGATTCAATTTCCGGGTTCTAACTGTGATCACGACTGTTTTTATGCCCTGAATGATGTTTTAAAGGTGGACGTTGAATATATCTGGCACAAAGAGACGAATATCCGGGGATATGATGGTATATTTTTACCGGGTGGATTTACCTATGGAGATTATTTAAGAGTCGGAGCTATCGCCCGGTTTTCTCCGGTGATGTCAACAGTCATCGATTATGCTGCGGCCGGAGGATTGGTTTTGGGGATTTGTAACGGATTCCAAATTCTTACCGAAGCGGGTTTATTGCCTGGGGCATTAATGAGAAATAATTGCCTTCATTTTATTTGTAAATATACCTACCTTAAGGTGGAAAATAATCAAACTCCCTTCACCGGTTCCTGTAAAAGCGGGCAGGTTTTAAAGATTCCGATTGCTCACGGAGACGGTAATTATTATATTGACGACCATGGTTTATCTCTACTTATCAAAAACCATCAGATTGTCCTTCGGTATTGCGAAGAGGACGGAGAGGTTACTTCCAAGGCAAACCCTAACGGCGCTATTGATAATATTGCTGCTATATGCAATAAAGAAGGCAATGTTATGGGTATGATGCCCCATCCGGAACGTTGTGTAGAAGATTGTTTGGGTTCATCTGATGGAAAATATATTTTTCATTCTATTTTAGACTTTGTAAAGAAAGGTAAAGTAAAATTGTAAAAAGTATTAAAATTTAATTGTAATTTTAAATTTTTAGTTTTAAGTTTTTACTTCGATAAGATAAGATTAGGAAATGCGATCAAGATGATAGGAGATTGTTGATGAATGAAAAGCTTTGAGCAGGAAAAATTTTGGAAAAAATGGAATCTTACTCCCAAAGAGTACCAGAAAATAAAAGAATACCTACAGAGAGAACCTAATGAAGTAGAGTTAGGAATGTACTCGGTAATGTGGTCAGAGCATTGCAGTTATAAAAACTCAAAACCACTGCTTAAATTATTTCCCAATACAGCAGAATGGGTCCTTCAGGGACCGGGAGAAAATGCGGGTATTATTGATATCGGAGACGATCAGGTTGTTGTTATGAAAATAGAGAGCCATAACCATCCTTCAGCCATAGAGCCTTTTCAGGGAGCGGCCACCGGTATCGGAGGAATAGTGCGGGATATCTTTGCCATGGGTGCCCGACCGATAGCTTTATTGGATTCTTTGAGGTTTGGAGATTTTAATCATCCTCAAACTCAATATCTTTATAAAGGAGTCATAGAGGGCATTTCTTTTTACGGTAATTGTATAGGGGTGCCCACAGTTGGAGGAGAAACAGTCTTTTCCCCAAGTTATCAGGAAAATATTTTGGTCAATGTAATGTGTGTAGGATTGGCTAAGAAAAATGATATTTTACGGGCAGTTGCAAAAGGTGAAGGGAATTCGGTCATTTTAATCGGAGCGAAGACCGGTAGGGATGGAATCGGAGGGGCTTCTTTTGCTTCAGCAGAATTGAATGAAACCTCCCAAGAAGATCGTCCGGCAGTTCAAATAGGGGACCCCTTTTCTGAAAAGTTATTGATTGAAGCCTGTTTAGAGCTAAGAGGATTAGATTATGTGATTGGATTACAGGATTGCGGAGCTGCCGGCTTGACCAGCTCTTTATGTGAAATGGCCAGTCGAGGGGATAGCGGACTGGATATTGAGTTATCCAAAGTACCTACACGGGAAGAAGGGATGAATCCCTTTGAAATTATGCTTTCCGAATCCCAGGAAAGAATGATCGTGGTCGTGAAAAAAGGGAAAGAAGAAGAAATTAAAAAGATTTTTGATAAATGGGGTTTAGGTTCGGCAGTGATTGGTAAAGTAACCCATGATGGGAAATTCAAGATCAGAGACAAAGGCAAAATCGTGGCCGATATACCCGCTAAATCACTGGCTGAGGGAGCGCCTGTTTGCCATCGTAAAGGGAAAAAGCCGGATATTTTAGATTCGATTAATCAGCTTGATTTATCCAGGATATCTCAGCCAGATGACTATAATCAAGTATTATTACAAGTCTTAGGTTCGCCAAATGTGATAAGTAAAGAAAAAATTTATGAAAATTACGATTATATGATAGGGGATAATACTATAATGCTTCCAGGAGATGATGCTGCCATATTAAGAATAAAAGGAACTAAAAAAGCCCTAGCCGTTACCACTGATGGAAACGGAAGATATTGTTATCTTGATCCTCTAGTAGGAGGGAAGATAGCGGTAGCGGAAGCAGCCAGAAATTTGTCTTGCAAGGGAGCCTTGCCCCGAGCGGTAACTGATTGTTTAAATTTTGGAAATCCTGAAAAGGAGACTATCTACTGGCAATTGGAAGAATCTATTAAAGGGATCAGTGAAGCCTGCCGAGTATTGCAGACTCCGGTCATAAGCGGTAATGTAAGCTTATATAATGAAAGTAGAGGGGAAGCCATTTATCCTACGCCGGTTATCGGAATGGTGGGAATTATTGAAGATTATAAACATATCTGTTCTATGGAATTTAAAAATCATAATGATTTGATAGTGCTTTTAGGAGAAAATAAAGAAGAATTGGGTGGGAGTGAATATTTAAAAGTTATTCATAATTTGGAAAAGGGGATGCCCCCCCAGATTGATTTATTAAAGGAGCAGGCAGTTCAAAATGTATGTCGAGAGGGAATTAAGAAGGAATTGATTTCTTCAGCTCATGATTGTTCAGAAGGCGGATTGGCTATAGTCCTGGCCGAAAGCTGTATCAAAGGGGAAAAGGGAGCCAGAATAACAATTGAAGATAAAATGAGAAACGATGCCTTATTATTTGGAGAAAGCCAATCGCGAATCATTGTATCTCTTAATCCGAAAAATCTATCTTTACTACAAGATATAGCAGATAAATACCTGGTTCCTCTTTCGGTATTAGGTTCTGTGCAGGGGGAAAAATTAAAAATAAACAGATTAATTAGCTTACAAGTAGATCAATTAGAAAAAGCTTGGAGAGGCGCAAAATAATGCATGAGGAATGTGGGGTTTTTGGAATTTTTAATAAAGAGGATGCATCTATAGATGCAGCTAAATTAACTTATTTTGCTCTTTATGCCCTTCAACATCGGGGACAGGAGAGTGCGGGGATTGCCGTATCTGATGGGCAAAAGCTCTTAATCTATAAAGATTTAGGGTTAGTATCTGAAGTATTTAATGAAGAAAAGCTAAATACTTTGCAGGGTAATTGTGCTATTGGTCATGTAAGATATTCTACAACAGGCGCTAATATTTGGGAAAATAGCCAGCCTATTTTAAAGAATTACAAAGGAGGAACTTTCTCTTTAGCTCATAACGGTAATCTGGTAAATCAGGCAGAATTGAAGGCAAAAATAAAAGAAAAAGGCGTTCAAATTTATTCCTCAACAGATAGTGAAATAATATCTAATTTAATAAAAACAAATCCCGAAGAGAGTATTGAAGAAAATATTAAAATCGTGGCTGCCCAATTAAAAGGGGCTTTTTCTTTAGTGATAATGACTGAAAATAAATTAATTGGGTTAAAAGATCCTTTCGGTTTTCATCCCCTTGCCTTGGGGAAATTAGGAGATTCTTACGTTTTTGCTTCTGAAACCTGCGCCTTTAATCTTATTGGCGCTGAATTTGTTCGGGAAGTGGAACCGGGAGAGATGGTAGTAATTGATAAAGAAGGAATGAGATCTACCAAAATATTACCAAATAATAGGAAAGCTCTTTGTATTTTTGAGTTTGTTTATTTCGCTCGTCCGGATAG
>JBBRDV010000099.1:0-5269 GCA_038203565.1 Atribacterota bacterium | reverse complement strand
CGAGATACTATTCACGAGATACGGATTTATTCTGGCTCCTGACTTCTGAATTCTTTTTTCTTTACTATATACTAAATACTATATACTATATACTGATTCTTCACTCCCTGCTACAACTGCCTGTCCCAGAGATATTCCACCATCATTGGGGGGAACTTTTCTCTGGGTATATACCTGAAAATCATCCTTTTCCAATAGAGAAATAATTTTTTCTGTTAGATAACGATTTTGAAATACCCCCCCACTCAAAGCAATTTTATTAATTCCGCTATTTTCTCTTATTTTACCACATAAATTAAGAGTAAACTCTGAAACCGTATTATGAAATTTGGCAGCCATTATCTTTTTGTCTATCTCCTCTTTAAGGTCTTTAATTATATCTATAAAAATTTCTTGAGGGTCAATAATAAATTCCTCTCCTTCTTTATAGATTTGGAATTTATATCTCTCTTTTATCCCAGATGCGCAAAACGATTCTAATTCCATAGCTGCCTGTCCCTCATAACTTATCTCATCTCTTATCCCAATTAACGAAGATGCTGCATCAAAGAGACGTCCACAACTGGAAGTAAGAGGAGAATTTATTTTTTGATCTATCATCTTTTCGATGATCAATAATTTTTTGTTCTCTATCCTACAATTAAAATCTATTTTAATTTTCTTGGCTTTTGAGCCATAAATAGAATATAAATAACTATAAGCCATCCTCCAGGGCTCTACGATAGCCTTATCTCCCCCGGGTAAAGGATAATATTTTAAATGGCCTACCCGAGAATATTTTTTAAAATCACACAGTAAAAATTCTCCTCCCCATATATTAGCATCATCTCCGTAACCCGTTCCATCATAAGCCACCCCAATCACTTTTTCTTTAATATTGTTTTCAGCCATACAGCTTACTATATGGGCATAATGATGCTGAACCTGGACTACTTTTAATCCTTTTTCAACTTTTATTTCCTTCGCGTATTGAGTAGAGAGGTAATCGGGGTGGAGATCACAAGCAATAATTTCCGGCTTTACTCTAAACATTTTTTTAAAACTTACTATAGACTCTTTAAAAAATTCCAAAGTTTCTACACTCTTTAAATCCCCTAAATATTGACTTAAAAAAACATAATTTTCCTTAGAAAAACTAATGGTATTTTTTAGTTCCCCACCTAAAGCTAATACTTCTTTTAATTGGAAGTTAAGGATAATAGGGTCAGGAACATATCCTCTTGACCTTCGAAAAAACACTTTATCATTATTTATAATTTTTACTACAGAATCATCACAGGGATTAAATATATCTCTATTGTAGAGAAGGAAAAAATCAGCTATTCCGTCTAATTTATCCAAGGCTTCCTGATTATCACCAATTATCGGTTGATCGGCGATGTTTCCGCTGGTCATTATTAAAGCGGTAAAATTATCTTTTAACAAAAGATAATGAAGAGGGGTGTAAGGTAGCATTACTCCTAAACAATTATTATTTGGTGCTACTAAAGGAGAAATTAAATTGTTTTTCTTCTTCTTTAAGAGGACAACGGGACGGGACTGATTTATTAGCCATTCTTCTTCTTTCTTTTTAACTTCACAATATTGATTAATCTTTTCTAAATCGAAAGACATCAGGGCAAAGGGTTTCGTTTCTCTATTTTTTAACCGTCGTAATCTTGCAACTGCTTTATTATTGGTTGCATCACAGGCCAGGTGAAAACCCCCCAACCCCTTAATTGCGCCAATTTTCCCCTTTTTTAAGAGTTTAACAGCCTCTTCTATGGGTTCAATATTCTCTAACCTTTTTTTATTTTGGTAAAAAGATAACTGCGGACCACAATCGGCACAGGCATTTGGTTGAGCATGATATCTTCTATCCTCTATGTTTTCATACTCGCTTTGACATTGTGGGCACATTTTAAAAGTACTCATAGTTGTTTTCTCGCGATCATAGGGGATGTCTTTTATAATAGTAAAACGGGGACCACAATTAGTACAATTTATAAAAGGATAACGGAAACGTCGATTATGAGGGTCGAATAATTCTTGCAGGCAGTCTTTACATATACTTATATCCGGGGAGACTAATACAAAACCGTCCTCTTCTTTAATTATGCTTTTCTTAATGTAAAATCCTTTATAACTTATTAAGGGAAGTTGGTTTACTTCCATCTTTTCAATCCTGGCTAAAGGAGGAAGCTTCTCTTTTATGTCAATAATAAAATTATTTAATTCTTCCGTTTTCCCCTCAATATCTATTTCCACGCCTTGGTTTGAATTAAGTACCCAACCTGATAAATTATAATTTTGTACTAATTTATGAATAAAGGGTCGGAAGCCGACCCCCTGGACAATGCCTTTAATAATTATATTTTTTCTAATTTTCATCTCTTTTTTTTCTTACCTGTTCTCTTAGCCAATCAAACCAGTTATCTAAACCTTCTCCGGTCTGACAAGAAATTTCAAATATCTTTAAATTATGATTTATATTTAGAGCATCTTCTTTAACTTTTAACATATTAAAATTAGTATAGGGTAATAAATCAATCTTATTTATTATTAATACATTTGCATTATGGAATATCAAGGGGTATTTTATTGGTTTATCGTCTCCCTCAGGGATACTTATCATCACTACCCTATCGTCTTCCCCCAAATCATATCCTGCCGGACAGACTAAATTGCCTACATTTTCAATAACAAAAAGGTCTGTTTCTTTAAAATTATAGTTGCCCAATACACCGTCTATCATATTAGCATCTAAGTGGCAAGCTCCGTCAGTATTTATTTGAGTCACCGGGATATTATATTTTTCTATCCTCTCAGCATCTTTAGTAGTCTGAAGATCTCCTTCTACTACTGCAATCTTTAATTCATTCTTCAGTGAATCTATGGTTCTTTCTAAAAGGCTGGTCTTGCCAGAACCAGGTGAACTCATTAAATTAATGGTAAAAACATTATTCTTATTAAAAATTTCTCTATTTTTTTGAGCTATGCTATCATTGGCTTTTAAAATATTGGTAAAAACTTTTACTTTGGTCAATTTTCTTTTCCTCCGTATATTCGTATTGTGTATTCATTAACAATTATTTCTAAAATACTTTTCTGCTAAAAGTATTGCTACAAAATCATCATAATGGCAAGGCGGAACTCTTAAAGACAAGGGAATTATTTTAAGAATACCTCGGGGAGGGTGTGCCTCAAAATATTTTTTTCTCGCCTCTAAAGTGCTAAATTTTTCTTCAATTAAAACTATCTTTAATAGAGAAAAGTGGTTTTTCAATCTCTCTTCAATATTTTTGTAATTAGTGCCGTTTCCTAAAATAATTTTATTTATCTTATAAATATTCAAACTATCTTCGATAATTTTTGTTATCTTCTCTGTAGGGACTACTTCTCTTTGCAAAACACTCAAATTAGAATCCACCACTGCATAGCCACACTTTTTGGTTCCCGGATCAATAGCAATAATTATCTCTTTTTCTGGCATAATCTGTTTAGCAACTCCTTTGGTTAATAATTAAACTTCTATACGTTCGGGATGAGTATAAATATTCATTCTTTTTCCTCGAACAAACCCCACGAGAGTGATACCCATCCTTTTAGCTAACTTTATAGCAAGGTCTGTCGGAACAGCCCTGGAAATTACCACTGGTAACTTTCCGGTAATAATTTTTTTTAATATTCCTGAAGTTATACGGCAGGAAGTTAATATTATTTTATCTTCAGTGGTAATGTCGTTTATAAAGGCTTCTCCTAATATTTTATCGATAGTATTATAACGGCTGATATCTTCATTAAACAATATTATAGAACCTTGTTTGTCAACTAAGGCACAGCTATGTACCCCGCCGGTTAATTTAAAAAAATTAGCTCTTTCCTGCATTTCAGAAATAAGAGAATATACCAAATCGCTACTAATCTTTAAAGAAGTATCGATAGACAGAGGCTGCACGTTCTGTTCTTCTGATTGCTGGTAAATTCCTAACCATAAATTATTACTGATAATATCTTTTGGTAATAAAGAGGTACCTTCAATCCTTATATCCATTAGACCTTGTTTTTCATTTATATCTAAAGATATAATATCCTCTTTCTTTTGTAAAATACCTGATGTATACAGAAAACCCAATCCTAAAAACTTATATTTTTCGGGACTGCAATTTAAGGTGACTAACTTTTTTTTATTTAGCAAGATAGTAAAAGTAGTTTCTCTTGCCACCAAATCTGAAACTTTTTCTTTCTTGTCACCTTTGATTCGAGTTAAATTTACTTCTACTCCTCTTTTTTCCACTTAATCTTCCTTTAATTATTAGACTCGTTTCCTTTTATTAGTTCTTCTGCCCTAATAAAGTCTTCTTTAGAATTAATATTAAAAAAAGAATTAAAATCCGGATCGACCCTCTTTATCTCTTCTTCTTCGATATACTCAACTTTTAAATAAGGAAAGATTTTTCTAATAGATAAAATCCCGGCTTCGATATTTCTCTTCATAATTTCCATGCAATCTTTACTATAAATGGCGCATAAGGGTTCGATATAACTCTTGGCGTAACGAGGAATAATAATATCATTAGAATCAATCTTGTCCCCCAGATATTGGAGCAGCTCTACTTTTAAAAAAGGCATATCACAACCTACTACCAAATTATACCGAGAAGTAGATGCTTTCAATCCAGAATATAGCCCCACCAAAAAACCTCTTTGATTAAATAAATCTGGTACTACTTGTTTATATGAGGGGTACTTCTCTGGAGGACCGACTATAATA
This sequence comes from Atribacterota bacterium, assembly GCA_038203565.1. Lineage (GTDB taxonomy): Bacteria > Atribacterota > Phoenicimicrobiia > Phoenicimicrobiales > Phoenicimicrobiaceae > Sediminicultor. Next base: position 516 of record JBBRDV010000099.1, on the reverse strand, counting down.
ATATTATTACCTACTATGTGCTTGAGTTTTGATATTACTATATCGATAAGGCATTTCCCATTTAATTTGAGTATTGCTTTATCTTGATTCGAACCTATCCTGCTGCTTTTCCCCCCTGCCAGAACAATCGCTGTTAACTGAGGATTTTGTTTATTCTTTTTAACTTTCATATTATATACCATTCCGTTTCGACTATAAAGTGATAAATCAGTATAAACCAGTATCGAGTATATAGTATCGTGTATCGCGTAAAGAAAAAGAAAGGGGCTAGAGAAAAAGGAAATAGGAAAATAAAAGCAATAAATATTCTTTTCTTTTTTTAAATACCCTACCAAAGTTTACACTAATCTTTTACTTCTTTGTGTGTAGTCCAAATATTATTTTATTGATGTTTTTTTTACTTTTACCGCACATACTTTATATTCGGGAATCTTCGCTACCGGATCCAGGGCAGCATTAGTAAGTAAATTTGCCGCTGCTTCATAAAAGTGGAAACTCATAAACACCACACCTTTT
>JBBRDV010000098.1:0-5416 GCA_038203565.1 Atribacterota bacterium | reverse complement strand
TCAACATTTGACATAACTTACTTCCAACTAATGTAGTCAAAAAGTTATGTCAAATGTTGAGACCTGATCCCATAAATCAGGAGGCAGTATATATGGAAATTATTAGAATAAGCGATATTAGAAATTATGAAGGAAAAGAAGTAGAAATTAGAGGATGGCTTTACAATAGACGTTCAAGCGGGAAAATAAAATTCTTAATTGTTAGAGACGGAACAGGGTTTGTCCAGGCAACCCTCATTAAAAATGAAATGGATGAAAATATTTTTGATAAAGCCGACAATATTAATTACGAATCATCGATTAAAATATCGGGGATAGTTAAAGAAGAAAAGAGAGTACCTTTAGGATATGAAGTTTTAGTAAAAAATATTGAGGTTGTTAGTGCAGCTGAAGATAATTACCCCATTTCTTTAAAAGAACATGGAGTAGGATATCTAATGGATTATCGCCATTTATGGTTAAGGTCGCCTCGGCAAAATGCTATTCTAAAAATCAGAGCAGAGATCATTAAATCTATTCGTGATTTTTTAGATATGAACGGTTTTATCTTGATGGATACACCGATACTTACTCCGGCAGCTTGCGAAGGAACTACTACTTTATTTGAGACTGAATATTTTGACGATAAGGCGTATCTTACACAAAGTGGACAGCTTTACAATGAGGCAACTGCTGCGGCTTTTGGAAGAGTATACTGTTTTGGGCCAACTTTTCGAGCCGAAAAATCTAAAACCAGAAGACACCTAATGGAATTTTGGATGGTTGAACCTGAAGCATCCTATGTGGATTTTGAGGAATGTAATGAAATTGAAGAAAATTTAATAACTTATATTGTCGGGAAAGTATTGGAAAAAAGAACAGAAGAATTAAATCTATTAGAAAGAGATATATCAAAATTAGAGCTTATCAAAACACCTTTTCCAAGAATCTCATATGATGAAGCAATAGATATTTTAAAAAGTAATGGTGTAAAAGTTGGATGGGGAGATGACTTTGGTGGAGAAAATGAAACCATCTTATCAAAAAAATATGATAGACCTGTATTTGTTCATAGGTATCCTGTGAAGTGCAAGGCTTTTTATATGAAGCCTGATCCAAAAAGAGAAGAAGTCGTATTGGGGGCCGATCTTTTAGCACCAGAAGGATATGGAGAAATTATCGGCGGCGGACAAAGAATTGATGATTATGAATTATTAGAAAGAAGGCTTAAGGAGCATAAATTACCCAGGGAAAAGTATGAGTGGTATTTAGATTTAAGAAGATATGGGTCAGTCCCTCATTCTGGATTTGGTTTAGGAATAGAAAGAACTGTTGCCTGGATATGTGGTTTAAGCCATATTCGCGAAACCATTCCCTTCCCAAGAATGCTGAACAAGATTTATCCCTAAAGGTACTAAGGTAAAAAATTACGGAATCTTTACTTGATACTCGATACTTATTTATAAAGGAGCATAGACCAAAATGAAAAAATCAAAAGAATTTATTGAACCTATGGGTTCTTGGAAGAAGACTTATTCCTGTGGAGAGCTTAGGAAAAATGATACAGGAAAAGAAGTAATCTTAATGGGCTGGGCTCAGAGCAGAAGAGATCATGGCGGTTTGATCTTTATTGATTTAAGAGATCGCGAAGGGATAACACAAATTGTATTTGATCCGGAAGATTCTGCTGTAGCACATGAAAAAGCCCATATCATCAAAAATGAGTATGTGTTTGCAGTTAAAGGGAAGGTTGTCTCTCGTTTAGCTGGTTCAAAAAATCCTAATATGCCTACCGGAGAGATCGAAATCAAAGCCAGGCAGATAAAAATATTAAATGCTTCCGACACCCTGCCTTTTAATATAGATGATAAGATAGAAATAAATGATAATTTAAGATTAAAATATAGATATCTGGATTTAAGGCAGTCAAAGATGCAAAGAAATTTACATTTACGTCATCAAACTTGTATGGAAATTAGAAATTACTTAAATAGTGAAAATTTTTTAGACATAGAAACACCTTTTTTAACTAAGAGTACACCGGAAGGGGCAAGAGATTATATAGTTCCCAGTAGAGTGAATCCGGGTAAATTTTATGCTCTGCCTCAATCTCCTCAACTATTTAAACAATTATTAATGGTTGCAGGATTTGAAAAATACTACCAGATAGTAAGATGTTTTCGTGACGAAGATTTAAGAGCTGACCGAGCACCAGAATTCACTCAGCTTGATATGGAAATGTCTTTTGTTGATAGAGATGATATATTCAATTTAGTAGAGAAAATGTTTGCCCACATATTTAATAAATTGTTTGATATCAAAATAAAAATACCTTTTAGCAAAATGGATTATGAAGAAGCAATTTCCAGATATGGAACAGATAAACCAGACTTAAGATTTGGAATGGAGATAATAAATTTAACTGAAATATTTCAAAAAAGTTCTTTCAAGGTATTTGGTGAAGTGATTCAAAATAAAGGGGAAATATGTGCTATAAAAGTTGAAAGTAATGAGGAGTTTTCCCGCAAGACACTTGATGACCTACAATTATTTATTACTTCATTTGGTGCAAAAGGACTATCATATATAAAAATAAAAGAAGGAAAAGATTTTCAATCTTCCATAGGCAAGTTTCTTTCTTCCGAAGAGATAGAAAAAGTTAAACTTGAAACTAATGCTAACTCAGGAGATATTATCTTAATTGTTGCCGACCAAAAGGAAGTAGTTTATGGAGCATTAGGAAATTTAAGATTAAAATTAGCGAACGATTTAAGCCTTATTAATCAAGATAAAAAGGAATTTAATTTTCTCTGGGTTACAAATTTCCCTTTGTTAGAATATAATCCGGAGGAAAAGAGATATGAATCAGTTCATCATCCTTTTACAGCACCTGTTGACGAAGATATTGAATTATTAGAAACTAATCCCTTAAAAGTGCGTTCAAAAGCATATGATTTAGTGCTTAACGGAAACGAAATCGGGGGAGGAAGCATCAGAATACACAATACAGACCTTCAAAAAATAATTTTTAAATTATTGGGGATAGATAATAAAAAAGCTGAAGAAAAATTCGGCTTCTTATTGCAAGCTTTAAAATATGGAGCACCACCACATGGAGGGATTGCCTTTGGTTTGGATAGGATGGTTATGCTTTTAGCCGGAGCTTCCTCAATCAGAGAAGTAATTGCCTTTCCCAAGACCCAAAAGGCTGCCTGTCTGTTAACTGATGCTCCATCTGAAGTAGATCAAAAACAATTGAAGGAACTGCATATAAAATTAGATTTACAGTGAGATTGCTTCGGTCGTTTCACTCCCTCGCAATGACAAAATATGAACTACGAGCTATATGACGCGATACTCGATACTCGATACTATATACTCGATACTGTTTAGATATTGAAATATATTATAAATTATGATATTATAAGTTCGAAAAGCAATAAGCAATTGCCCTGCTGTGCTCGTGCTGACTGATTAAGTTTTGAACCAACACTATATAAAGAGGGATCGAGCTCTAAATGTAGAATGTAGGCCTAAGGTAAGTCTCCCTCCATTGGAGGAAAGGCAAATACCTAACGTTAACTACCTGGTTGACGTGGAAACATAAAGCATTTAGGTAGATGCCCACCTGTTTGTGAACAGGTACAAAACCTAACGCACACGACATAGCAGGGTTTTATAATTTTGACAAAAATAATAAATAACTATATTATAATAAAAATTATGAACAAAGAAGAAATACGAAGAAATACACTAAAAAAAAGACTTTCCCTGTCTTCTGAAGATATAAGGGAAAAAAGCAGACAAGTATTTTTAAACCTGGCCGAGACCATAGAGTATAAAAATTCTCAAAACATTATGTTTTATGCTGCCACCAAAAGCGAAGTGCAGACTGAAGAAATGATTAATATGTCTATTAAAATGGGTAAAAATGTTTTTATTCCTATTATCTTGCCAGAATGCCTTAGCTTGGTTCCTTCGAAAATATTCGATTTTGATATTGAATTAGAAAGAGGCAATAAGGGGATTTTAGAGCCGAAGAAAGAATATCATAGATTGTGCACCCCAGAAAATATTGATTTAGTAATAGTGCCCGGAGTTACTTTTGATTTGGAGGGAAATAGAATTGGTAGAGGCTTTGGCTATTATGATAATTTTTTAAGAAAAGTTCGCCCTTCTGCCAAAATTATTGCTTTAGCTTTTGAAATGCAGATAGTAAAAAAAATAATTACTGATAAAAATGATATCCCGGTACATAAAATAATTACCGAGAAAAGAATTATATATAGTATATAGTATATACTATATACGCACGACGATATACCAGAAAAGGAAGGATGTAAGGACTATGGAGTTAAGCAAAATAAATGAAGCAGAAAAAACAGAAAACAAATCTAAAGAAGAAATGAATGAAATGATTAACCAATCTTTAGAAAAATTTAAAAAAATAAAAAGAGGAGATATAATTAAAGGCCAGATAATGAAAGTTGATGAGGATGGATATCTGGTTGATATGCAATATAAGATGGAGGGCCATCTTCCTAAAACCGAAAAATCACTCTTTTCTGAAGAAGAAGAAACCATTACCCACACTTTAGAGATTGGTGATGAAGTTTATTTATATGTTGTTAATGTTGATGAAAAAAATGCAAGTGTGTCTTTATCAAGAGAGCAGGCGAAATATTTTCAACTTTGGGAAAAACTAAATGAAATATATAGAAGGAAAGAAAAAATTAACGCAGAAGTAATCGAAAAAAATTCAAATGGTTTGATTGTTAATGTAGGATTAAAAGGATTTGTTCCTAAATCTCAGATCGAAACAAAATTTATAAAAGATGAAGATTTAGATAAATATATAGGGAAAAAATTAGATTTTGTTATAATTAAGCTGGAACAAAAAGAGAATAAAGTTATCCTCTCCCATCGCCTAATTATAGAAAAAGAACGTAAAGTAATGCATAAAAAAACATTAGCTGATTTAATAGTGGGACAGGAAACCGAAGGGGTTATAACCAACATTACAAAATTTGGAGCATTTGTTGATATAGGTGGAGTCGAAGGATTGCTTCATATTTCAGAAATTACCTGGCGTGATATGAAGGATGCCACTATATTGCTAAAGGTTGGGGATAAAATAAAGGTAAAAATTATTGAATACAATAAAGAAAATAAAAAAATATCCCTGAGCATAAAAAAATTATCCCCGGATCCTTGGAAGGATGTTAAAGAAAAATATTCTATTGGTGACGAAGTAGAAGGAAAAGTGACAAGAATTAAAGATTTTGGTGCTTTTGTTGAAATAGAAGAAGGCCTTAATGGACTATTACATATTTCAGAAATGGCCTGGGCTTATGTCAAGAATCCTTCAGAATTAGTTACCGAAGGAGAAGTTTTAAAATTAAGAATTTTAGAAATCGAACCCGAGAAAAAGAAAATA
>JBBRDV010000097.1:0-5452 GCA_038203565.1 Atribacterota bacterium | reverse complement strand
CGTTCATTAATCCGTCAATAAAACCTAAAGCTTCTACGGGATCAGGACAATAGTCCCTTTTTCTTTGAATCATTTTTTTACTCCTATACTCCTATGGGAAACAAAGAACCGTCCCCTGTTTGTCTTTATCTGTATTCATCTTTATTTACGAGGCTGAATATCCTTTCAGGAAGTACGGTCTTCCTTGTGGCCTACCTGTTTCCCTGTGTACGCTCCTGCCTGCAGCAGACAGGTCATCTAATGGTTACCCATTTCGAACCTCCAATTAATTTTAATTATAGCTCTTATCTTACTGTCCGGTAAAGCGGGGAAGGTTCAGTTATAGCCTTTCCCCAATAAGGTTGAATATAGATAGGACAGTTGAGTAGCTGTTCCAATACTCCCCTTCATGATCCATATACACCTCTTTTTGCTACTATTTTAGTTGACTTCTTTCATCCTAGCAATGGTGCATATGTATCTGAACTTATTCATTGTTTGAGTCCAATACATTTGCACCATTGAAACATCTTTGTTATTTAACCTATTACAAATATTCAGTAGGAAGCAAAAGATTGACTTTAAATAGTTAGATATTCTTTTTTTTCTATGGTCTAATTTTCTCTTAAACCTCAACCATCCGGTTAAGAATTCTTCCCCTCACAGATCCCATAGGATTTCCGCTAAGCTAATAGTTGCTTAATTATTAGCCCGGTAAACTTACTTTATTTATTTAATTTAAAAATTATCTAAGAAAATGGGATGTATTCTTAATTTATTAATTTTATTCTTAACAATCAAGATTTATTCTCCTGATTAAATCCTATATCCTCTTCTCCTCTTGTATCCTGACATCCCCCGTATTCCCCTCCAGATACTCCCCTGGTCGGAACGATAACTTCCGCTCTCTTTTAAGGAACTACTCACATTAGCGGATTTATTACCTCTCATCTTGCGGGACATGATGTTCTCTGAATTGTAAAACTCGGCAGACTGATAGGACCACCTTCCCTGCTCGGTACAGCTTACCGGAATAATCAGCTCAGATTTCTCCTTGACCAAAATTGAAGTATTTAATACCCGGTTCTGCTTGGCACCGGCCAATTCCTCTCCATCTAGTAAAAACACTGGAAGATCAGCATTATTTAGTACTTTTAATTCCGGTACCGAAGCCTGTGCACTCACCTCGGTAATCACCAGTAATCTCTTCTCCAGCGCCTCCTTCAAGGTGAGATATACCGAACCTTCCTCTATTTTACTAAAAAGAGGAATAATCTGTAAATTTTTAAAACTCTGTACTTCCCCAAAATCTATCCCGGTTATAAAATCATTGATTAAATTATCCATAATTGACCCTCCTTTTTAAAAATAATATCAATAAAATAAATTCACCTTACACCACAAAAACCTCTCCATCTGAAAGCTGCTCTATCTTCCGGTGAAACAAATCCTCGTATTGATCAGGATGAAAAGTATGAATGGGGATTATTTTCACCGGCTTTAATTTGTCTACCACCTGGTCATTCATTCTTCTCCCTTTCTTTTTGATAAGCGGACTGATCTTACTGTTTCAATCTCTACCAACTTTTTTATCTCATCTAAAATAGCCGAATCCCATTTTTCTTCTTTGATGACCCTTTTCAACTCAGCGGCATCAAAGGCTGATACTTCTTCCAATTTATTTAATTGGCTTAACAACTCTATTAAAGAATCTCTCTCTTTAGTCCCTTTGTCCGGCACATTGATTTTTTCACCTGAGGTAATCTTTAACTGATGGTCACTCCCCGTCACCACTTCCACCCCTATATTTCCGGCATATTGAATTACCGCTTCTTTTATCTTTTCCAGCTCGTCATCGATCTCTTTACTCTTTACTTGGTAGCTCTTCTTCTTATCATTTAACCTGGCAAATTTATTCACCAATTTAACTCCACTATCTTTTAGATATTTATTTGACGGCAGACTCCCAACCATATATTGATGTTTAAACAAAGGACAAATATCCTGATAATAGCACCATCCGCATAAAGTGCTCTCATCAGGTAAAAACTCCCGGGTAGCTTCAATCTTCTGGATCAAGCGAATGGTATCCTTTTTTAATTCATCCAATTCTTCTTCCGTCCTTTTTGACCTGATCTCTTTATCAAAGGCAACATAATGCCACACCAACTCTACCTGATTTACATCGTTCCACATATTTTGAATCCCGATCTGATAGAGGGCCAACTGACGGTCTTCATCCATTTTACTCTGCACCGGAAGAGATTTGGCGGTCTTATAATCATGGATTTCATAAGTTCTGTCTCCTACCTGGTCTAGTCGGTCTATATATCCCCTTAACCTATATTCTCCCTCATCATCTAAAGGGATCATAACTATACGTTCAATACCTAAAACTTTACCCTGGTTAAAGGGAGTATAGCGATGGTTTCCTCCTAATTTCACCCTTAGAAATTATCTTAATACTTCTCTTTAAGAAGCTTCTCAGATCTTATAGATTTTCACGGTAGGACAGTCGGTTACCCGACTGCCCCTTTAGAATCTCACCATTAGCGATTCTTTTGTAGGCGCTCTTCTGATAAAAGTCACCGAATTATTGAACTACTATGCCTGCTCCCTGTCACTCTTTTTCTTTTTTAATATTATTATATACGGGTAACAGAGATTTTTTTATAGCATCCATTACATATTCAAATTCAATATTCTGATGACCTATTTTTTTTAGAAATAATTTCCATTGATTTATTCTATTATTATCTTCGATAAACTCTTTCTTAAAAATTTGATCAAATTTTAGAATATCTGTTCCTCTTCTCTTAAAAGTTTCTACTATAGCATTCTGCAGAATATTTCTATTAAATTTTTTTTCAGATAACAAAATAAAAATATCATAAAAATCTTTCATCCTGCTGTTCAACTCTCCCAAAGAAACAATGGCTTCAAATTTTTCTGCTACAACAGATTCAAAAGAATACATCTTTATTTTAGGATAATCCATATCCAGAAGTACAGGATAATCAGCTGTAATAACTTCCGGTACAACAATATCATTGAAACCTATATCTACCCAAAGCATTTCTTTTGCTTTTCCTAAATATCCGGTTAATTTTACCCTTGTTCCTCCATGCTCCGCATCCTTCTTTATTTCTTCAACAGAAATAGAATTAGAATCAAATACAATACCGTCATTGTATTCAACCTTACATATCTTTCTAAATACTTCTTTTATATTCTCCATATTATTTGATATTTGATAAGCCAGAAAATCTATATCTCTAGTCGGCCTACCCGTAAATCCAGACATTGAAAATAATAACAATCCACCTTTTAATATAAAATTATCTTTATACTCAGAGACACTTAAACGATACAATAATCTCTCTTGCGTGTATAACTGCAGGATAAGATTAAAAGTTTTTTTGTACTTTTTAGCAATATTTTTGAGTCTTGCCTTAATTGAAGCATCCATATTTCTTACTTCATTTCTCACATAAGTACCTCCATATATTTTTGAACAACGTCTTTAACTTTTGCTTTAGCAGCATAATTCATAAGTTTAGAAATGTTTTTACCGCTTCTTTTAACATATTCCTTGATGCTTTCTACAATAATATCTTTGCTGATTTTATTTTCATACCTAAGGCAATCACATATCGTTTTTTCAATATTATATATTTTGATAATATTTCCATTTATATCTATTTTTTCTATTCCATCCATATAATATTTATCAGAAAAATAATAAAGCTTTATAGGTGGATAATCGGGTAGTTTTATATTATAATTTCTCCCGACTGCTATGGTATATTCCCCCGGTGTATAAGTTGTAAGCTCATAATAAGCTAGAGCCGATACAAGGCAAATAACTCCATGATGAATAATTTTGGATACATTAACCAGTTCTTCTTCAACATCAAATTTTGCGTCCTTCCATCTATAGAGACCTTGTTTTATTTTTTCAATAACACCCTCATCAATTAAATCTCTCAGGTATCTTCTGTTCACATCTTTAGAACTTATGTCTCTTGTTCTAATATAGCCATTATTTACATAAAAAATTTCTTTGATTTTTTCTTTAATTTTATTCTTCAATTTCATTACCTTACTTTCACAAATCTACGGCATTATGCTTTGTTGCCGTAGGATTTGTACATTTCTTTCCTTATTATACTTCTCTTCTCTCTTTTTGCAAGTATATAGCTAATATTTTAATTAAAGCACCCTCCGTGTGATTTTTGAGTATTCCTGAGGGGGTCTGAAAGCCTTGTAAATAAAACCTCTGTTCTTATTATTCACACCACAAAAACCTCTCCATCTGAAAGCTGTTCTATCTTCCGGTGAAACAAATCCTCGTATTGATCAGGATGAAAAGTATGAATTCAGAAATCTCTTTCCTGGTAATCTTGTAATTTTTATACCGATACATTAATTCTTCCCTGCCCTCTTGGGTTATTCTCCTACACAACCAATAAGGAAAGAAAACCTTGATATTTGGGTAAGCTTTGGAAGGATAGGGAATCTCGGTATAATCTTTTAGGCAGCCAAAGACTCTTCCCCTCCGCCTCCACCAAAAAAGCATACCGATATCAATCAATATTCTGCTTTTTTTATTCTGTATCTCCACACATGAACCGCCGATTTCATGGGTTCCCCGGTGAATGATTATTTTCATGGTTTTAAAACAAGACCTTTTAATTTCTTACTGTAATCCCTGATGATATCGGCTGCCTGAATTCTTTTAAATCTGTTTTCACCGGCCATGGGATGATCCGGATATTATAAAAAAAACTCCATATCAGCAGTAAGTACAGGCTTCTTTACCAGCTCCCCGGCGTCTACCGCTTGATTGTAATCCTCAATAGACATAAATTTCCAGGCTAAATCCATGATTGCCTGGTCTATTTTATGCTCAATATTATCCATTTTCTTTACCTCCATAATTTTATAGAATACTCTAAAATGAGACAACTCCTCTCCAAGAGTATTCTAATTGTATCATGGTGGTGTGACTACAGTATGGCAGAAATTATTAAAACAATTTAAAATATTTTGATTTTGTAATTTTTAAAGATTTCCCATACTTTATTTAAATGAATAATCCAGACTTATTACATCGAAAGCATCCCAAAATTAATCAAGATTATAAAACTGGTTACTTCTAGTTCGAAACAGCTACCTCCAATTCCTTGACTTCCATGAGAAATTGTTAAGTACATTCTAAAAAAGGATCATATTCAAGAATAATGGTTCCTGATTCTTCTCTATAATAAGCAACACATAGTTTAATAAAATCATTACCTATTTTCATCGGAGAGTTATTTTTAAGAAGAGTCAATTCTTTTTTGAAACTTTTCTCTTTACTACGGTCAATAGCAACAACTGCATCTATTTCTAATGAATGAGGAATTGGGCTATCCATACCAAATAATTTATACCATTCAGCGGCTCGCTTTGAATAGCGAAGAACCTTCAT
>JBBRDV010000096.1:0-5493 GCA_038203565.1 Atribacterota bacterium | reverse complement strand
GCTGATCTTTACTTCTTCATCTTTTACTTTTATTTTTTCTATCCCATACATACGATTTTCCATTATCTTTATAAATTTATAAGATAAACCACAAATGACCTTTTCCATACGCTTCGTGGTATTCAGAACATACACCGTTTGGAAAAGCTGCTCTGTAAATCCGTAATAGTTAAACATGGTCGAGTATCCGACATAGTAGTTTTTCTTCGGAAAGAAAAACGGCGGGATAAGCAACTCATCTACACCCATTCCTTCGGGGCCTGCTTCAAGAGGCGAAAAAATATATACACCCGGTTTTATTGGTGAGATTATTTTTTTCTTTTTGAGCCGAAAAACAATTTGTTTTCTATCCTCCGGCGAAAGATTAAATAATTGATCCATATCTTTCGCAGTAACAATAGACTTTTTTTCATAGGTCAAACGAGCCACAATACTCGTCTCTATCGGTCCTAAAATCTTATATGTATTTTTAGGTTTCATAGGTTATCTCCCAAATAACTTAAGGTACTCTTTTTTACATTGATAGTTTATCACATTATTTAGCAATGTCAAAATAAAAAATAAGAATAAGAGTCGGTTTCAACATTTGACATAGCAACCCTCATCGAATTCTAATCAACTGATTTAAGTTATCAGCTCTCTATTTAAGGGAAAAAGTTTTGAAATTTCTATTGCAAATGGAAAAGAGATGGGGTAAAATAAATACATAAACTTTTGTTCGTATCTTCTTATTTATACATATTTTAAAATATTATGAAAGGAAGGAAGTAAATTGTTTAAAAAGCCGATGAAGATGAGAGATTTAGAAGTTTGGGGAGTCCCCTCTTATATTGTGGATATCTGGGAGAAGAACTATTCTCCTTACCTGCTGAAGGTGCAGGAGGAGGCGGTGAGGTATTATGGGGTGCTGGATTATGAGGGAAGTAAAGAGATTGCCGCGCTTTCTTCGAAAGCTCGCAATGACAATAATAATTTATTAGTGGTTGCGCCAACCTCTTCGGGGAAGACCTTCATCGGGGAGATGGCAGCTATTACCCAGGTTATCCATAAAAAGAAGACCCTCTATTTAGTCCCTTTAAAAACCCTGGCGGAAGAAAAATACCGACATTTTAAAAGACTATATAGCAACTGATGAGCTACAGCTAATCAATGATCCGGAAAGAGGTCCCCTCTTGGAGGAGATGCTGGTTAATTTGCAAAAACAGGAGCAAAAGATCAAGATCATTTCTCTCTCGGCCTTCTTAGAAAATCAAGAAGCGAAAAAACAAAAGGTAAAGGCTAATAAGTCCAATCAGGTGGCTGCTAATGATTCTAATGCTGAAACTGAGCACCGTAAACTGACCCCGGTAACAACTACTAAAGAGTTGAAAACCGAAACTGGTGAGCTACAACCCGCAGCTATTTTAGAGATCGACCAACACCGCCCGGATAGAATTATCTTTATAGGGAAAGAGATAGAGGTTACCTCTAAAGAATTTTCTCTAATTTATCTCTTATCCCAACACCCCGAACAGGTAATGAGCTATGATGAAATTTTAGATGAACTTTGGAAAGATGAAGAAGATGCCACCTATAATCGGGTAAGCTTTCATATCTCTAAAATAAGAAGAACTATTTTAAAAGCAATTGGAAAAAGAAAAATAAATGAAGAAAAAGTTAAAAATATTTTTGTGGTGGTTCCTAAGAGAGGGGTAATGCTAAAACTAAAAGCTGAAGAAATAAAAATAAATTAATTTCCTTTTTTTAATTTATGTTATAATATGAACATCAAGTTATAATTTTGGTTTTAAGATACGGTATTCAATACAACCCAAAGGTAATGGTAAATGCGAAAAGATACCAAAAATTTTATAAAATCTGCAGAATATGATTTGAAAACAGCAATTTTAGAAGCTTACCCTCAAAGCGTGACAGAAGAATACTTTTGTAAAACTAAGGAGATTTTCGAATGTTTAAAAAAACACGAGATGTTAAAAGAATAATAGAAAGATACAGACAAGAACTGAAAAACTTTAATATCAATTCCCAAAAAATTATACTTTATGGTTCGTATGCTAAAGGAAATCCTCGCGAAGATAGTGATATCGATCTAATAGTTATTTCTGATGATTTTAAAGATATGAATTTAAGAGAAAGATTAGAAATCTTAGGCATAGCTGCAGGAAGAGTTTTTGAACCGATAGAGGCTTTAGGATATACTTCGAAAGAAATTAAACAAAAAAAGGAGACTTTTTTAGAAGCAATTATTTAATCTAAAAACATACTGTTCACTCTCGTTATCCTTACCCCTTTAATCAAAAAAAATAAATTAAAACTAAATCCGAACGATAAAAAAATTGTTCGGATTTTTTATTTCTACCTTCAATCAACGAACATAGAAAACTCATCGAAAACACAGAGAAAACTCGATACAGGAAATTTTTTTTATGTTGTAATTAGATTGGCCGGCCAAACAAAAATGTCATTGCGAACAACCGCAGGGAGCGCGGCAATCTCTAAAATGTACAAGGGGTTCGATTCATCGAACCCGTCTTTTCGGGGCGGATGAATCCGCCCCCAAAAAACTGAACTCGGAAAGGAGAATATGGTTGGATAGATTAGAAAGAAAGGAATAAATATGTCATTCCTGCCTGTCTGTTGTGCTTGCACTTGCCTGCGCCGCACAGGCAGGCAGGCAGGCAGGCGAAAGCAGGAATCCACTGAAAACTGTAAACTGAAAACTGAAAACATTTTCGACGAAAGGAGGTAAATAATGAATGTTGAAATGTTATCAAACATCATTGCTAATCAGGGGTTCCCTATCGCCTTGTCGATACTACTGATCTTTCGTATCGATAAATTTATGCAGGAAATCGTGACAGCACAAAAAGATGGTTATCGGCAGATATTGGAGAATACCAAAGAAATACCTCGTATTTTATTTGATCCCTAAAATACAGGTGGCTAAAAGAATAGAAACTTCTACAATTTCATTTATTGCTCCCAGTATATCTCCGCTTATACCACCAATCCTCTTTTGGCAATATTTTAATATCAATAATACTATTCCTATTCCTATAATCACCAGAAGTAGAAAGTATAGTTTGAATAATAAAATACCTATAACAGCCATAGTTAAGCTGGCGAAAATTACCTCTCTCCAGCTAACATAATCCATAAATAATTTACCCATACTATCTTTTAAGCGAGCTGGTTTGCCTAAAAAAGCGGCTATCACCATACTCCAACGCCCTATAACTGGAGTAAAAAACAAGGCCGCATCTTTTAACCATAAAGGCATCTCTACCAGAAGGACAAACTTCAATAATAAGAGAGAAACTAAGGCCACTACCCCTTTAGCCCCGGTAGAGCTATCCTTCATAATCTTTAGTATTTCTTCTTTATCGTGTCCTCCCAAAAACCCATCTACACTATCGGCAAAACCATCTAAATGCAGCCCTCCGCTTAACCAGATCCAAACGATTAGAACTAAAGCATCACCCACCAATGAAGAAACAGCGAGGTAACAAAATATCCGTCTTAAAAGTACCAGCAATATTCCTATTAACATCCCTACAAGTGGAAAGAAAGCCATAGAATTGGCAAAGTTTTCTGCTAATACCTCTTCATGTTGGTTAGTATTATTAGAAGGGAGAAACGAAATTACGGGGATAATAGTTAAAAACCTTATAGCTAAAGATAAGTCTCTTAAAATTTTCATTATTTTATCGGCCCTTTATCTTTAATGGTATCCCTGAGACCATCAAAAAAACCTCATCAGCTTTATCAGCAATTATGCTATTTGCTCTACCCAGGATATCCCGATAAACTCTTCCCAGGGGATTATCAGGAACTAAACCCATACCAACTTCATTAGATACAATGATTACTTGAGCAGGTACCTTGCAAGAAACCTCAGCTAATTTCTCAATTTCTACTAAAATTTCTCCTTGCCACTTGTAATCTTCCACTTTATCTTCCTTTTTTAATAAGAGATTAGAAGTTAGCAAAGTCAAACAATCTATCAGGATAACTTCTTTTTCTAAACCTAAGCGACTTACCAATTCTCTAACTTCTATCGGTTCTTCATAAGTTTCCCAGGTGTTTATTCTCTTTTCTCTATGTTTTTTTATTCTATGAGCCATCTCTTCATCCAGAGGTTGACCGGTAGCAATACAAGCTACTTTTTTGCCTGTTTTAGCGGCTACCTTCTCAGCAAAATTACTCTTCCCGCTCCTTGCTCCCCCGGTAATAAAAATTAATTTCCCTCTCGACATAAAATTTATTCTTCTTTCTATTCTTTTATAATTTATGATCTTTTATTGTCTACCCCGACCTCTTTAAAAGTAGCCATTTGGGTTAATATTTTAACCCCGGCCTCAATAAAGCTGATACCCAAAGCAGCACCGGTTCCTTCACCAAGCCGCATACCAAGATCAAACATCGGAACCTTATCTATATATTTCAGGGCAATTTTATGCCCTTTTTCCACCGAATTATGGCTCGCAAATATGTAATCCTTTGCCAAAGGAGCTAACTTAATGGCAATTAAAGCACTTGCACAAGAAATAAAACCATCAATTACAATAGGAACACGATGGGAAGCAGCAGCTAAAATACAACCTACTAACCCTCCAATTTCAAATCCTCCTACTTTTGATAAAACATCAAGTCCGTCTTGAGGATTTGGTTTATTCACTTCCAATGCTTTTTTTATTACTTTAATTTTATTCTTGATTTGTTCCTGGTTTAAACCGGTTCCTGAACCGGTAACCTCTTCAACCTTAGATTCGGTCAAACACGCTATCATAGCACTACTCGAGGTAGTATTGGCAATTCCCATTTCTCCTAATCCTATTATATCGATTCTCTTTTTGTTTAACTCGTCTTCAAAGACTTCAATTCCGGCAATTATTGCTCTTTCTGCTTCATCCCTACTCATAGCCGGCCCCTTAGTCATATTATTCGTTCCATAGGCTATCTTCTTTCTTATTATACTCTCTTCCAAGGGAAAATCTTTAGCTACACCCATGTCTACCACTAAAATCTCTGCTCCCATATGTCTGGCTAATACATTAATGCCTGCTCCCCCTCGAATAAAATTATATACCATTTGAAAAGTAACTTCCTGGGGATATGCGCTTACACCCTCTTCAACAACTCCGTGATCTCCCGCCATCACAAATATTACTTTTCTTTTGATTGCCGGGGAAAGAGTTCCGGATATTCCTACTATCCTCCTGGCAAAATCCTCTAATTTTCCTAAGCTTCCCTGAGGTTTGGTAAGATTATCTAATTTTTCTTGTGCTTTTTCCATTAGTTTAAAATTGACAGGTTCAATCTTTTGGATGGTTTCTGCTATTTTTTCATTCATCTTTCTTTTTCTCCGTATTAATCTTTAATCCGCTTCCCCACCAATCTTCAAGATGAGAAGTATCATTGATAAGAGCAACAAATGCTTTATGGTCATAATAATTTATAATATTTAAAGCTGTCGGATATTGTTCTATCCTA
>JBBRDV010000095.1:0-5522 GCA_038203565.1 Atribacterota bacterium | reverse complement strand
AAATAGGATGTGTCCCTATTTTTTATGGTCTGTGTATGCCAAGTCGTTGTTCAGTTGCCTGCAAAATCATTTTTAACGTTTCGCCATATGATATCCCTGCAATCTCAGCCATCTTGACCAGATGACCATCCCAGCACCAGCCTGGGTTGGGATTTACTTCCAGGAGCTTTGGGGTGCCATTAGCATCGATTCTCCAGTCAAATCGACAGTAATCTTTACATTCCAACCTCTCGGACAGTTTCAAACAACACTCTATAATAAATTTTTCTATATCTTCCGGAAGGTCGGCAGCAGTAGATTTTATATTCCAGTAAGGTGATTCCGGGAGCCACTTAGACTCGTAACCGCATATCTGTGGCAAGTTTTCCGGCAGCAATGAATAATCTGCCATAATGATAGGTAAGACGGTATAGGGTTCAGGAGGATTTCCTATTATCCCGACACTAAGGTCTTTTCCGGTAAGAAGTTCCTCAATCAGAATGGGTTTATCGTAACCAAATTTTTCCCTGATCTCTGAAATAGCATTTACTAATTCTTCAAAATTATTTGCAACGCACATCTGGGTAATCCCAAAACTAGAATCTCCGAAGTTGGGTTTTGCAATGACCGGAAAACTAAAGGGCAATTCAAAGGTAGTGTCTTCGGGTTTAATAAAGAAAGCTTCCGGTACCGGGATTTCCATCTCCCTGGCAATTCCACGTACTAATGATTTGTCATAACAGTAAGCAAGGCATTGGGGCCCTGAGCCGGTGTATGCTACACCGAGCATTTCCAGCAAAGAGGGTATATGGAGCTCTTTTTGCGCATCATTATAGTAACCTTCATCGCACAGGTTAAAGGCAAAATTAATTTTCTCTTTCGCTTTTACTAAGTCCTGTATTAAAGTATCGTGATTGTTTAGATAAGTAAAATTAAAATTTTTCAGTTCCTTTAATCCTGATTTTAATTGGTCTATAGTGTAAAAATCATCATCATCAAAGATGGTAGAAGGTTTTAAAAGGTCTGCTTTTTGAGGGTCTCCTAAAATGACTACCACATTTTTTAGCTCTTTTTTAGGCTTCTTTTTAACGGGTGTCCAATCTTTTTTGGTCACGGTTGTAACAATGATACATCTTTCCATCATACCCAAATCTTGATTTCGTTTGGAATCAGGAGAGATTTGGCCATGAAAAGTTATGTCACTGAAACCAGCTGTTTCCAAAAGGCGAGTTAAACTTTCTTTAGAGTAAAGTCTTTCAGCGTAGAATTGATCTGTTATCATGCCCTTTTCTACATGACTAATAATTTCTCTGGATATGAGACGCTGCTTATCAAGAGAAAGTGAGCGCTCTCTGCAAACAAAATGCTTTTTGTCTATCCACTCCCAAGATCTGCTTTGAAAGTGTTTCCTTAAGTATTCTCCGTCGGTAATCTCAATAAGAAGTTTTCCCCAGGGTTTTAAAACTCTAAATACTTCCTTTAGTACCCTCAGATCATCCTGGATAGTCTCAAAATAGCCGAAGCTGTTACCCAATATGGTTACAGCATCAAAAGTATCGGATGGAGAGGGAATTTTGCGGGCATCACCCTCTCTGAACTTGATATTCATATCTTCTTTTTTTGCACGTGCTTTAGCTTTTTGGATTAGATAATGGGAGCGATCTAATCCTTCAATATTTTTAAAATTTCTCCTGGCCAATTCAAGGGAATGTCTGCCCTGTCCACAGCACAAGTCAAGAATTCTATCTTCAGGTGAGAGTTTTAGAATATCTAAAAATTGGGTAATTTCACGAGTAGTTATACTCAAGTCGTCTACTACGTCACCATCAGTTTTTAAATAAAGGTAATTAAAGATGCGGCTCCACCAGTCCGGACGAACGTGTTCTTCAAGGTCAGGGACAGGACCTAAAAATACTTTTCGGTCTTTACCATTTTTCCTTCGCTGGGGAGGTTTATCGGAAGTAGTTTTTTGATTCATGATTCTCCTCTATGTTTTTAAAAATTTTGCTTTAATTAAAAAAGGCATACTTATTTTTTTATATTCATACTTCTTATACATAAAATATTTAGGAATGTCAATAGAGCGAAAGCTATTTTTAAATAATAATTAAAAAATTTTTTTACCACGGCAATTTCCTTCGTTTTGTGGAAAGGGATACGGAAGTTCTGCAAAAAATTTACGGAGTTTATTTGGAATTTTTAAACCCCTAGGAAAAACCCTGTCTTTTTCTCTAGGGCACGAAATATATGTTTTTTCTCCAAGTGAAACCCACAAGACTGATTGAGAAAATAAAAAAATTTCCAAACCCAAATAGACAGCTACTATCCTGATATTATCCTCTACCCTCATCCCAGTGATACTCATAAAGATCATATTACCATCGGCAAAATTGTAGAGAAAATACTAGAACAATCTCCAAACAAAAAACTTAAAGCAACAAGCACTTAAATCTTATCAAAGTCAATTAAAAAATCCCTTACTAAAAAATTTACTCGAGTCATCTATTCGGGAAAATGAACTGTTTGCCGTAGAAAGTTACCCTGATTAACCATGACAACCACCAGGAGAAACAGAAAAGAATACGGTATGGTCTTCCAGTACTTGTAAGGGTTTCAATGCAGCGACAATAGGATTAATCAATATGGAAGTAATGAGTATGAAAATTCGTAACTATCAGATAAAAGATAGAGATGCTATTCGAAAAATTAGTCTTGAGAGTGTATTTTGGGGAGAAAATAGGGCTTATATCTTTGATGATGAAATACTGGCTGACATATTGACCATATATTTTACTGATTATGAACCTTTATCCTGCTTTGTTGCAGTAAAAGCCAATCAGGTAATTGGTTATATTATGGGAGCTCAGGATGTTCGAAAGATGCGTAGATTAACGAAATATAAGATTGTTCCAAGATTAATATATAAAGCCTTAGGTCGTCGTCAGCTTTTACGCAGAAATAGTCTAATATTACTGAAAAATATTATATCCAGTTATTTAAAAGGAGAGTTTATTGCGCCTGATTTTTCCAAAGAATATCCTGCAACTTTACACATCAACATTAGAACGGAATATAGAAGACAAAATCTTGGTTCTTTGCTGGTCGATTATTTTCTTGATTTTTTAAAGAAGAAAAATATCCGGGGAGTTCATTTTGGTGTCATGTCAAAAAGTGCAAAAGATTTTTTTATAAAGTTGAATTTTAATATATTATTTACCGGGGAATACCCTTTCCCCCGATATTTGTTAGGGGAAAATATTCCTCATTATATCATGGGTAAGCAAATCTAGAAAAGGAACAGGGGACGGTTGTACTAGCTCAGTAATTTGGTAACTTTTAGCGGAAAACCTATAGGATCTGAGTAGTTTCTTAACCAGATAGTTGAGGCTTTAGGTATTACTATGATAGATAGACGTTCTAAAGGAAGGCCTTGTAAAAGAGAAAATTAAACCATAGAAAAAATAAGATGCGTCTATTTAAACTATAATGATACTGGTTTATTCTGTGGGACTAAGGGTAAGTGAAATTGTAAAACTGACGGTTGAAGATATTGACAGCAATAGAAATTTGATCCACATAAAGGTGCTAAGGGGAAAAATATTTTGAATTTAACTTGTAAGTATGGTAGAATACTTATTTATATGCTTGTCACCATTCAGGATAAAGGAAATGAATATGAGGAAAAATGTAAATTTAAGAAATATTGCTATTATTGCTCATGTAGACCATGGGAAGACTACTCTGGTTGATGCTATGTTGAGACAAAGCGGTACTTTTCGGGAGAACCAAGAAGTAAAAGAGAGGGTAATGGATTCTAATGATTTAGAGAGGGAAAGAGGAATTACTATTTTCTCCAAGAATGCATCTGTTTATTGGCGGAAAACAAAGATTAATATTGTTGATACTCCGGGACATGCAGATTTCGGTGGAGAAGTTGAAAGAATACTTCGAATGGTTAATGGAGTTCTCTTGATTGTAGATGCCCTTGAAGGACCCATGCCCCAAACCAGATTTGTTTTGCGTAAAGCAATGGAATTGAATCTTATTCCTATCGTAGTTATTAATAAAATAGACCTGCCTAATGCTCGACCTGCCGAAGTTTTGAATGAAATCTATGATCTGTTTATTGAACTGGGGGCAAAGGATGATCAGATCGATTTTCCGGTTGTTTACACTTCCGCACGTGCAGGTGTTTCTGGGTTTTCTGCGGAGGATTTAGAGGGAGATCTTGAACCTCTTTTTTCAACCATTTTGGAGTGTATACCTGCTCCTTTAGTAGAATATAATGCTCCCCTGCAATTACTAGTGACTAATCTTATTCACGATGATTATGTAGGGAAAATAGTGGTTGGACTTATTAATCGTGGAAAAATTGAAGAAGGGGAAATGGTATTTTTAATCAAGCGAGACAAAAGAAAAGTATTATGTAAAGTTACAAAGCTTTATCTTTTTGAAGGTTTAAAGAGAAAAGAGGTAAAAAAAGCCAAATCAGGAGAAATTGTAGCCATAGCCGGAATCAGTGATGCTAATATTGGAGAGACTATTGCCTGTAAAGAAAAACCGGAAGCTTTATCAAAAATCAAAATTGACGAACCAACTTTGACTATGGATTTTATTGTAAATAATAGTCCATTTGCCGGAAAAGAGGGTAAATTCCTTACCTCTCGACATTTAAGAGGGAGGTTATTTAAAGAAATAGAAACCAATGTAAGTATGAAGGTGGAAGAAACTGAATCGACAGATACTTTCCATGTTTCGGGGAGAGGAGAGCTGCATCTTTCTATTTTAATTGAAAACATGCGTCGTGAAGGTTATGAATTTCAGGTTTCCAAACCCAAGGTTATTTTTAAGCATATTGATGGAGAAAAGTGTGAACCGATAGAACTGATGACCTGTGATATTCCTAAAGATACCATGGGGGTAGTTATGGAAATTTGTGGGAAGAGAAAAGCAAAATTAATTAATATGATTGATTTTTCCGATGATCAGCTTCGACTTGAATTTGAAATTCCAGCAAGAGGTTTAATTGGTTTCAGAGATGAATTTCTTACCAAGACAAAAGGTAAAGGTATTATGCACCACCTCTTTCTTAATTATCAACCTGATAAGGGTTATATCCCTCAACGGTCCCGAGGGGTCTTAATTGTATTTGAGAGTGGTGTAACCAGTATATACGGTCTATATAATGCTCAGGAGAGAGGTACATTATTCGTAAATTCGGCGACAGAAGTTTATCAGGGGATGATTGTTGGAGAAAATAGAAAAGCGGGAGATATGGAAGTGAATGTGGCCAAGAAAAAACATATTACAAATATGCGTGCAAGTGGTTCAGATGAAGCACTTCGTTTGGAGAATCCTCGCCAGTTTTCCTTAGAGCAAGCATTAGATTATATTCAAGAAGATGAATTATTAGAGATAACACCTTCCAATATACGCCTTAGGAAAAAATTATTGGATTCCCACTCTCGATATCAACAGAAAAAAAGTTTTAAAAATGCAGTAGTATGACAGAGGACGGTTTTTTGACACACGTCCCCTGTCAT
>JBBRDV010000094.1:0-5565 GCA_038203565.1 Atribacterota bacterium | reverse complement strand
AAATTAAAGGTTAACAAATTCTTTGAGGTCAATCCTTGATAATGTCATAATGTCATGGGGACTGTCCGCGTAACCGTGAGGTATTAGACGCAAAAGTTCCTTTATTACGGTAGTTAGTAACCCAGATTGCCACCCACTTTGGTGTTATATCTTTTATTTACTTTCTTTATTTTGTATTTCTGGTTTTTTTTAATACTATTGACTATTTACTATTCACTAATGTCTAAATTATCTCGAATGTCATAGGGACGATTATATTGATAATGTAAAAGCAGCGCATAAACCAGAATCGATTCGGTAATTGTATCTAAATCATGATATCCGGTTGATGATATAGAAAATTTTTTAAGAAAATGCTGGATTCCCGCTTCCGCGGGAATGACAAAAAAGAAACGGGAATGACAAAAGCCCTTTGTTGGTAAGAGTTTTAGCATTTTTTATGTAATGTAAATTTACTATCCTCTAAAAACCTTTTATTTATAAGGCTTTCAGACCTCCTTCAGGAATGCCCTTTAAATGCACGGAAAGTGCCTTTTAAGGGGGATCAATTTTCAAAAAATCGGCAATTGCGACCCCTATTTTTGGCCTATTTTTACCTTCTTAAAATCTTAAAACCCTTATAAATAGCCATTTTTAGTTTTTAAAAGAGTGAAATTTTAGTCAAAAAAATACAGTTTTTGAGGGGTAAAATGTATCTATTTTTAAAAATTTTGCGTTTAAAAGCATTTAGAGTGATTATTCGCTAAAACTCTTATTTTACAAGGGTTTCAGAAGGGGTAATTTTCCGCAGTTTTCTGCGTTTGGAGGTAATTTATGGGAAGGGAGTCAAGTGTTCACATTTAACACAAAATATCAATTGTCTAATTTATCAATTTACAGAAATTACAAAACCTGATAAAATTAAAAAAAATGTTTAAGGATAGTTTAAGCTTAATATAATTTAGCCCAATAATGGATGAACTCAAGGTTGATTTAAAAATAAGTAGAAAGAGGAAGCATGTCTAAAATAATTAAAAATGTATGTGTATATGGCATTGGAGGTGTCGGCGGCTATTTTGGCGGCAGAATAGCTCATGAAATTAGCAAGGGTAACCGTGCTATACAGGTCTATTTTGTAGGCCGAGGGGAACATTTAAAAGCCGTTCAGCAACACGGGTTGAATCTATTCACCGAAAAAGAGGAATTTCTTTGCTTTCCGAATATTGCCACCGATAATATAAGACATATTCCTACCCCGGATTTATACTTACTATGTGTAAAAAGGTACGACTTGGAAAATGCTGCTGCATCAATTTCAAAAAATATATCTGCTGATACAATAATTCTCCCCTTACTTAACGGAATAGATATCTATGAGCGCATAAGGACCAGTTTACAAAAAGCGATAGTCTCACCCGCCTCTGTCTATGTTTCCTCCAGTATTGAAAAACCCGGTACCATCAGGCAAAAAGGTCTTGAAGGACATATCATATTTGGTAAAGACCCGAGATACTTAGATTATAATTATGATTATCTTATTGCATTCTTTAATCAAATGGGGATTAGCAACACCTGGCATGATAATTCCTATCCTGCAATATGGGAAAAGTATATATTTATTACAGCGTTTAGTTTAATGACCGCCTATTCCGGAAAAACAATAGGAGGAGTACTCGCTGATGATAAGTTAAAGAGCATGACGGAAAATATTATGAAAGAAGTTGTTTTAATCGGGAAAGCAAAAAATATAGATTTTGAGCAAGATATAGTAGAAAAAACTATACAAAAAGCCCAGAGCTTTCCCTACGAAACTAAGACCTCCTTTCAAAGAGATTATGAAAAAGGGAAAAACAAACATGAAGGAGATATATTCGGAGGAACTTTAATCCGTTTGGCAAAAGAACATAATGTCTTAATCCCCACAATTACAGAGGTGTATGGAGTTTTAATGGCTGATAAAATTTGAGTGCTTCTTACTTCAGGAGGAAGAAATAAATGTTGCAAGAATTAATCAAGAGCGGGTATGGAATTAAAGAAGATTTAAATTGTGCGGAAACTATTTTATATGGTGCTAATCAGGTTTATCATCTTAACCTAAACCCTGATTCTCTGAAATTGGCAGCTGCCTTTGGCGGGGGAATGGCTATCGAAAGTGTCTGTGGTGTATTAACAGCATCCCTTATGGTTTTAGGGAAGCTCTTTGTTCCAGATATTGCTCACAAGCATCCGGAAATTAAAGAATTAAGTAAAGAATTATTTAATGCTTTTGAGAAAGAAATGGGTGATATTCTATGTAAACCCTTAAAGGATAATTACCGGACAGAAGAGAAAAAATGTAGAGAGGTTATTTTGAAAGCAGCGGAAATTTTGGATAAGATAGTTATTAGAGAACTGAATAAAAGGGAATGCTAATTAATTTTATATTCTCTCAAAAAGTTTTTCAAGGTATATTGATTTCATTTGTTGGCTGGCCATCATTTGTTTTATAGTGGGCAGTTTCAAAATGACTGCAATAACGGCTGCCATCGCCCTGTGGCTGCCAAAGGCTTGATTGTGTAAACGGTAAGTAAAAATGCACCTTGCACGGAAAACAATTTTGCACCTTTTAGAGATAATCGGGCTTGATGAATCAAGCCCCTACTTAATTAATAAATTGAAAGATGAAAAGATAGATAGAAAAAAAGAGGAATTAAAAAAACAGCAGCAACGGCAGCAGGGTAACAAATTATACCCTGATGTTGTTGCTGTTGTATTTGTTATTGTTCTTATTTGTTGTTGTTAGTGTGGAAAAATTCTACTAGGGATAGTGGAGAATCCCCAGCAGGGTAGTGTAATAATTCCACTAGGGTAAATTTTACTAAAGAGAGCATTAAAAGGTATAAGCTGGAGGGTTTTAATTTTATTGTTTAATAATATTTATATTTTATTGCATCCTTCATGTGGCTCACGTAAATTAGAATAGTTTTACTGATGCTATAAATAATAGTGTTGATAATTTATATTTTTTTTGATATCATAAAAATGGTAAATTGTAATTTTAATAAAATAATAATTTAATAGAAAGGAACAAAAAATGGGACAGATATCAGAAATCCGTACTAATTCTCAAATTACTATTCCAAAACATATTATGAAAAAACTCTCCCTTAAAAAAGGTGATAAGGTAGAATTTGACATTAAAGGAGATTCAATTGTTGTTAAACCGGTATTGATAATCGATAAGGCTCAATCTTGGTTCTGGACAAAAAAATGGCAGGACGCAGAAAAAGAAGCTGATGAAGATATGAGAGCGGGTAGGGTAAAGACTTTTGATAATGCAGACAATTTAATGAAAGATTTAGAAGAATAATATGAAGATAAGGATAACTAATAGATTTAAAAGAAGTTTTCAAACTTTATCAGTAGAGGGAAGAAAGGCTTTTAAAAAACATATAGAATTACTAATAAAGTATCCTAATCCTCCCTTTTATCCTTCATTACGTATCAAAAAAATAAGAGGTATCTCCGGAATATTTGAATGCAGTATCAATAAAGAGATTCGGATGACCTGGCAGTATATTCAGTCTGATATTATATTACTCAGGAATATCGGCAAACACGATAAAACCTTGAGCAACCCCTGAGTAAATAAATTTTTTATATTATAAGGTTATCCTTCCTCGGGAATAAAGGGAGAAGGTGCGGGTTGAATAGTTTCCTTGTATTCATGGATAACTTGCTTCTTCCATCCTCCTTGAAAGTAGAAGAAGAGGGCTGCAATGGCAGCGATAATGTTACTTAAAGCCATTCCCCACCATATACCGGTAGAGCCAAATTGATTACCGAGGAAGTAAGCAAGGGGGATTCTCAATCCCCAGAGTCTTACCATATCCACAATCATAGGTTGAACATTATGTCCGGACCCTCTAAATACAGCCATCATTGCTCCGATCAAACCGAAGAAAGGGATACCTAAAGTGAAGATGGTGAGAAAGTGAATCCCCTCAGCAATAATATCCGGCCGGTTAGGGATAAATAGTTTAAATAGAGGAATTCTTAAAGTAAAGACCAGAGCAGCTTCTAACAAAGTAATAAGAAATACCACCCGAAGACTTTGAAGAGGTTTATATACATTGGGGTTATGGTATCGCCTTTAGCTGAGAGGATACTCTGAAAGGTGAAGGCAATAAAGATGAAAGGCATTCCCCAGAAGATAAGCTGCATATAAGTTATGGCTGTCCTGGTGACCGTAGCAGATTTAGTAATAAGAGGGACCAGATAAGGGGTTAATATAAATCCGAATACAGCAATAATCAATCCAAATATAATGGAAAGAGAAAGCATTTGGCTGGCTATTATGTTGGCATTTTTCTTTTCACCTGCTCCAGTATATTGAGAAATGAGAGCCACGCCAGCTATTCCAAATCCGAAGGAGAGAGCAATGAGAAACCAGATCACTGGCCAGGAAATTTGCAATCCAGCGACTGCTTCTCCGCTTTCTGTGGGAGGAAGATGACCCAGCCAGAAGGTATCGGTAAGATGGTATAAAGTATGCAAGAATTGGGAGATTATCACCGGAAAGCTTAATAAAAACATAACTTTTAAAGGATTGCCAGTTAAGATTTCTTCACGGGTAACTTTTCTCATCCTCTCTCCTTAATTGAAAATTATAACTTATAATATAACAATTTTTCTTAATATTATACAATTTTTATTTCTACCTGTTTTCCTTATTTGGCAGTATTCCATTTATTTTCTTGAAATTATAGATTTTTTGAAATAAAATAAAACATATTAAAATCTAAATATAAATGAAAAGCAAGATAGGATAGGAGTAGAGGATTTTGAAAACGTCGATTTCTCAAGAGAATTTAAATACTATATTTGGAATACTGGCCATATTATTTTGGGGGACTACTATCGCCTTTTCCCGAAGCTTAACAGAGCAGTTAGGACCTTTAACCGCTGCTTCCTGGATATATATGCTGAGCGGTATCTGGGGTTGTATCTATCTGATTAGTAAACCCAGGGGAATTCAAAAAACTTTCCAGCTTCCCATTTTATATTTAATAGGTTGTGGAACTTTATTTATTTTTTATATGGTCTGTCTTTATTTAGCGGTGGGATTAGCTTTTAACCGGGAACAGGTTATTGAGATAAGTATTATTAACTATCTCTGGCCCGGTTTAACTCTGGTCTTTTCTCTTCCTATTTTACATAAGAAGGGACGAATAACTTTAATTCCCGGAGTAGTTCTGGCTTTTAGTGGCTTTTACCTGGCTACAGTAAACAGTGGAATGTTTTCCTGGGAGGTATTCAAAGGAAATTTCCAAGTAAGTTATCTTCCTTATTTATTGGCTTTTATGGCGGCTATTTCCTGGGGGCTCTATTCTAATTTGTCTCGCCGCTGGGCTGGCCATACTGAAGGTGGGGCTGTTCCTATCTTTCTTTTGGCTACTGGATTATTCTTAACCACAATAAGGTTTATGTTTCCAGAAGAATCTTACTGGACACCATATGTAATAGTAGAGCTTTTATATATGTCTGTCTTTCCCACTTTTTTAGCTTATACTTTCTGGGATAGGGCTATGCGGAAAGGCAATATTA
>JBBRDV010000093.1:0-5576 GCA_038203565.1 Atribacterota bacterium | reverse complement strand
GTATCTTTCGGTCGGGCTACCTCCCTGGATATCTTCGATATTTTAAATGTCTCCGGAGTAAAAGTGGTAACTGAGCCGGAGCTGTTAAATATTGAGACCAAGGCAGGGTCGGTTCAAGTCTTCGGTCTGCCCTGGCCTACCAAGAACCTTTTTCTTACCAAAGAAGAATATAAAGATTTTACCGATGAGGAAATTACTAAGGAAATTCAGAAGAGAGCAAGTGAAAAAATCAGAGAATTTGCCCGGATGACGAAGCCGGGTACTCCCGCGATTTTTGCTGCCCACCTGGCTGCTGCCGATGCCACTTATTCCGGTTCAGAGAGGTCGGCAATAATAGGCAGGGACCCGGTGTTTTCCACTCCAGTATTGGCTCAAAAAGAATTTGATTATGTAGCTTTAGGCCATATCCATAAATTTCAAGATTTAAATCTCAGCAATCATCCTCCGGTAGTCTATCCGGGGAGCATTGAAAGAATAAATTTTGGTGAGGAGAAGGAAGACAAGGGGGTTTGTTTGGTGAATATAGAAAAAGGCAACACTTCTTATGAATTTATTCCTCTTCCTGCTCGAAAGTTTATCACCATAGATGTGGTAATTAGCGAAGAGCAAGACCCCACTAACACTTTGTTAGGGGAAATTGAAAAGTATGATTTATCTGAGGCAGTGGTAAGGGTATTTTATACTATGCCGGCAGAGAGGGAAGACTTGCTGGATTTTAAAAGGATAAACTCTGCCTTGGAAGGAGCCTTTTTAGTAAGCGCTATTGCCAAAAAATCTAAATCTCTAGAACGAAGAAAAAGGGTGGAAGAAATTACAGAAGATTTAGGAATGTTGGAAGCCATGGATAAGTATATCCAGAATAATCCTGATTTAGTTCCTTTGTCTGAGGAATTGAAAATTTATGCCCAAAAATTAGAAAAAGAATTAGAAGGAAATGTATAAAGAAGGAAGGATTAAAAATTGATACCGGTAACATTAGCCCTGAAAAATTTTTTAAGTTATGGGGAAGATGTCCCCCCTCTTGATTTTACCCAGTTTCATATTGCCTGTCTTTCGGGCAATAATGGTCAGGGCAAATCTGCCCTTCTGGATGCTTTAACCTGGGTAGTATGGGGAGAAGGGAGAAAAGCCAGCCAGGAGAAGAAAGCTGATCACAGTCTTTTGCGGATAGGCCAGAAAGATATGCAGGTGGAATTTGTGTTTGATCTGGAAGGAGATAGATACCGTATTATTAGAACTTTTTCTCTGGTTAAAAAGAGTTCCCGCTCAAGTTTAGAATTTCAGGTTTTCAGTCAAGAAGATAATGAATATATTTCTCTCACCTGTTCTTCCATTCGAGAAACCCAGGAAAGAATTATCAAAACTCTCAGGATAGATTATCAGACCTTTATCAATTCCGCTTTTATCCTTCAAGGAAGAATAGATGAATTTAGCCGAAAGAGCGCCCGGGAAAGAAAGGAAATTTTATCCGAGATTTTAGGTCTTTCCCGTTATGATGAACTGGCTAATTTATCCAAATCTCATCTTAAAGAAATTAATAATATTATCATGACCAAAGAAAGCAGATTGGAATATATCTATCAGGAAACGGCCAACCTTGATTTTTATAAAGAGAAGATAAAGGAATTGTCAGAAAATTATAAGGATATTTCCCGGAAGATAAAGACAGCAGAAACAAAAACGGGTAAATTAAAAGAGGGAATAAATCTCTTAAAACATAAAAATGAACAATGCGCAGAATTGGAAAGCCGAATAGAGCAGTATAGGCAAGAAATTACGCGAGGGCAAAAACAGATTGAATTAAGAAAGAAAGAAATTACCGATTATGAAAAGATAATTTCTCAAAAAGAGAAAGTTTTAACCGATTTTAAAAATTATCAGAAATTTAATACTGAGAACAATGAATTTAGCCGAAAGCTCCAAAAAATCAGGAAAATAGAAGAAGAAAAAGTTCTTACCGAGAGGAAGATAGAAAATGAGCGAGCAGATTTAGAAGTAAAAGTTAGAAATAAAAAGGACAGATACAAAGATTTAGAGAATAGAGCTGAGCAGGGGATAAAAAACAGAACCAAGGTTTTGGAATTAGAAAAAAAGTTGAAAGAGATCAAGTTACTCGAAGAGCAGAGTGAAGAAATTCGGCAAAAAGGCAGCGAACTAAATGTCAAAATAAACAGTATTAAAGGTCAGATAGAAAGATTAGAAAAAGACCATAAAGATAATCAGGAAAAACTGCGTCTGTTAAGGGAGAATCCAGAGGGAGAATGCCCTTTGTGTGAGGCAAAATTAAACGTAGAGAGAAAGAGGAAGATTGAGGATAATATAAATAAAGAAATGAGTTTAAATCTTAAGCAGATAGAGAAATCAAGAAAAGAGACAGAGGAGTCGAGCAAGCAAAAAGGTAAATTAGCAGAAAAATGGAGAGAGACTAACCAAAGATTGAAAGATAAAGATATCTGGCAGCATAAGTTAAGCAAGGCACATTTTGAATACGAAGAATCTAAGCAAGCTGCAAAACTGATGGTTGGCTTGCAGAAAGAGATTAAAAAATTAGAAAAAACTATCCAGGAGAAGGATTACGCCCCAGAAGAACAGAATAGATTAAAAGAATTTGAAGGCCAGATAAAAAATATTGTTTACGATGAAGCAAGACACCGTCAGTTAAACCGTAAGATTGAAGAATTAAGTAATGCCCCTCTGGAAAAAGCAAAATTAGAAGAGGCAGAGAAGAAGATTGATTCTTTAAGAGACGGGCTATCCGAATTAAAAGAACATTATCAACAGAAAGAATTAGATTTAAAAGATTCGGAGAAGAAGAAAGAGAAAGTAAAAATAGAATTAAAAGAACTTCCTTCCCTGAAAGAAAAATTAGTTCAAGAGGAAGAGGTATTAAATTCTGATCAAACCCTTAAAGATAAAATTTTAGAAGAAAGAGGAGGGTATCAGAGCAAATTGGAGCAGTGTCTTAAATTGGGAAAAGAGAAGAAAGAGATAAAAAAAGAATTGGAAGAAAGTAAGAGAGAGCAGAATATTTACGAAAAATTAATTGTGGCTTTTGGGAAGAATGGGATTCAAGCCTTAATTATTGAAAATGTCTTACCCGAAATAGAAGAAGAGGCTAATGACCTGTTGGCTAAACTAACTAATAATAGTACCCAGATTTCTATCGAGTCTCTCCGTGATTTGAAGAGCGGGGGGATAAAAGAGACCTTAGATATCAAGATAAGTGATGAATTAGGAATCCGAGACTATGAGTTGTATAGCGGGGGAGAGGCCTTTAGGATAGATTTTTCTTTAAGGATTGCCCTATCCAAGTTACTGACCAGAAGGGCAGGGACTAAATTAAGGACTCTGGTTATGGATGAGGGATTTGGTACCCAGGATGAAGAAGGTATAGACAACCTGGTACAGGCTATCCAATCTATAAGTGATGATTTCGATAAAATATTAGTTATCACTCACCTGGAATCATTAAAAGATGCTTTTCCGGTAAGAATCGAAGTAACCAAGCTTCCTGAGATTGGTTCTCGATTTGAGATTATAAAAGATTAAAAAAAATTATAATATTTATGCAGGAGTTTATACAATTGTATCGAATATTTAAACATAGGAATTAAATTCTTACCAAGCAAAAATGATTTAGCCAATAAGGTTAATTATCTTTAATAACTATCATAAAAAATACGGACAATAAAGGAGATAAAATATTATGAGTAATGAATATCTTTTAGGTACAGATATAGGTACACAGGGCACAAAGACAGTACTGGTAAATCCTGATGGTAAAATAATCTCTTCTGCATTTTCAGAATATGATGTAATCAAACCAAGGCCTTCCTGGGCGGAACAATGGCCGGATGTATGGGTAAAAGCCACCTTTGATACCATTAGAGATACCTTAGAGAAATCAAAAGTGAAAGCTTCTGATATTGCCGGGATTGCCTTGAGTGGGCTTTATGGAGGTTCAGGTATACCAGTTGACAAAGATATGAATCCTATAAGACCCTGTCTTATATGGTTGGATAGGCGGGCGACGGATGAAGTACAATGGGTAAAGGAAAATGTTGATAAAGATAAAATATTTGAAATTACCGGTAATTATGTTGATTCTTACTACGGATTTACCAAGATGATGTGGATTAAGAATAATGAACCGGATAATTGGCAAAAGATATCCCGGTTTATAACCCCTAAAGATTATGTTATCTACAAATTAACCGGAGAAAATATTACAGACTTTTCATCAGCCGGTAACATTGGTGGTGTTTTTGATATAAAGAAACGAACCTGGTCAAAAGAAATGTGCAAAATTCTTGGCATTCCTATATCCATGTTACCGCAAAGAATTGTAAAATCTGCAGATGTTGTGGGTAAAATAACCAAAGAGGCCTCGAAGTTATGCGGCTTGCTGGAAGGAACACCGGTGGTAGCCGGAGGCATAGATGCCCCGGTGGCTTCCTTAAGTGCAGGTGTTTTAGAAGAAAAAAGCCATGTTGCTATGGTGGGAACCTCTATATGTTGGGGGGCCGTTCATAAAGGACAACATCTGTCTCCTAAATTAGTAAGTTTTCCCTATGTGGCTTACGATGATGAAATGATATATACTTTTGGCGGAGCAGCAACAGCAGGAGGTATTGTTAGATGGTTTAGGGATCAATTTGGCGATAAAGAGCTAGAAGCCGAAAGGGAATTGAATATATCAGCCTATAGACTCTTGGATAAAGAGGCAGAAGATATTCCTCCCGGTTCAGAGGGACTTTTATTATTACCCTATTTTATGGGTGAACGTTCACCGATATGGGATCCTGATGCAAAAGGAACTATTATAGGTTTGACCTTATACCATACCAGGAAACACATTTACCGAGCTATTTTAGAAGGTGTAGCTTATTCTTTGCGCCACAATATAGAAGCAGGATTGGAAAGTGGGTTAGAGTTGGCAGAAGAATGTATTATGGTAGGAGGAGCAACGAGATCTCCATTGTGGATGAAGATGTTTTCGGATGTAACCGGATATCCCATAAAAACTCTTGCCCAAAATGTGGAGGCTCCTTTCGGAGATGCCTTACTGGCTGGTGTTGGAACAGGTGTTCTAGATTCCTACGAAAGGATAAAGGATTGGGTACGATTCGACAGAACCATTTATCCTGATAAAAAAGCGAAAAAGATATATGATCAGTATTTTATAGAATACAAGAAGGCATACAAATCTTTGAAGGATACTATGAAAACATTAGGCAAAATAAAGTGAAATGTACCCTTCAAACCGGATACTAAAATATAGGACCTTATCTGCTGCATCAGAAAAGTTTTAGAGATATAGCACCTTCTGCTTTGGAATATTTAGTATTTTTGGGAGGTATACTACTGGATACCTCTATCAGATGACGGATTAGATTACCGCTGCTCTTTTTCGGTGAGAATTAAAGTAACTAAACTTCCTAAAATTAATTTCCGATTTAAGATTATAAAAAATTAAAAAAATTATAATATTTATGCAGGAGTTTATTTAATTATGTCGAATAAGTAATATACAGGAAGTTTGAGTCTATAAAGTCATTGCGAACGACCGCAGGGAG
>JBBRDV010000092.1:0-5675 GCA_038203565.1 Atribacterota bacterium | reverse complement strand
CATTAAACAAATCTTTACGGAAGTAGAGACTTAAAACATCCCCATCATAAGGAAGAGTATATAACTTGCCTCCATAGTAGTCATACAGTTTTAAGAAACCTGTAGCAATATCATCTAAACGAGGATCATATTTTTTTGCATATTCATCCAAAGGCTTAAGGTATCCCATTCCTGCAAACTCACCCAAATACATAGGGAAGAGTACGATTAGATCATAAGCACCCGTACCAGCAATAAATTCGCTTTTTAGCTTTTCATAGACATTGGCAAAAGGTGCAGTAACTACATTTACCTTGATTCCTGCCTTGGCAAATTCATCAGCATACCATTCAAAAGGACGAGCATTATGTCCTGCATCACAAAAAGCAGTAATGGTAACATTGTTAAATTTTGCTTGAGCTTGAACCAGCATAGAGCAAGAAAAAACTAACAACAATGAAGTAACCAAAATAAACAAATATACTTTTTTCATTAGAAAACCTCCTAAAAAATAATTAGATTTTTTACGAACCTTCACACCCTTACGGACATTATGCGTACCTCTGCAGACTTTGAATAGCTTATCACCTCCTTTAACTTTTTATTTTGTGGATTTGGAGTAATTTGGTTTAATTCTTTCCCCGGTAGTGGGATTAAATATAAGAATTTTCTCTAAATCAAAGGTAATATTGACTTTTTCTCCTAATTGAAAAGAATACCCCGGACTAAGCTCAACTCTGATTAAAGCATCTCCAATTTGCACGGTTAATATGCCGGATTCACCGATATCTTCAAAGACATATACTTCTCCACTAACGGTTTGACCTTCAACGGGATCAGAAATATAGATATAAATCGGTCTAATCCCCAGCATTATTTCAATAACATCTCCCTTATAAAGCTTTTCTATTGAATCTTTATAGTTTTCGGGAATCTTCAATTTTTGATTATACAATTTTGCCATATAATTATTTTCTTCTCTTATCAGAGTAGCTTTTATAAAATTCATGGGCGGTTCTCCAACAAAATCTGCCACAAAAAGGTTTTCAGGATAATCATATACTTCTTCCGGTGTTCCAATCTGTTGCAAAACTCCTAAATTCAAAACAGCTATTCTATCAGCCAAAGCCAAAGCTTCTAATTGATCATGGGTAACAAAAAGCATGGTAAGATTCTGGGTTTTTTGGATTCTTTTTATCTGTACTCTAAATTCCGTTCTTTGTTGGGTATCCAAATGAGAAAGTGGTTCATCTAAAAGATAAAGAGAAGCGGGCCGTATCAATGCACGCGCTAAAGAGGTTCGCTGTTGATGCCCTCCACTTACTTCAGAAGGAAGCTTGTTTAAAACGTTAGTAATTTCAAGCATATCAGCTATTTTCTTGACCTCTTTTCTCACTTCTTGATCTTTCCTGCCTCTTATACGAAGAGGAAAAGCAATATTTTCAAAAAGACTAAGATGAGGATATAAAGCATAAGTTTCAAAAGCTAAAGCAATATTTCTTTCTTTTGCAGATAACCAATTGATAATTTCCCCATCAAGATAAATTTCTCCTTTAGTGATATCCTCTATGCCGGCAATCATCCTAAGAGTGGAAGATTTGCCGCAACCCGAGGGTCCTAATATTGCCAAAAGCTCCCCACTTTTAAGAGATAAGCTCAAATCTTTTACGGCCTCTACAGTTCCTTGCACGTAGTGCTTGTATACGTTTTTTAATTCTAATTTTTCCACAATTTTGCCTCCTGGAAAATTCTATTCCCCGAAATAGCATCGAAGAAATCAAGTTTTTCCTCTTTAAAATCTACGGATACCTTATCCCCCAAAGACACTTTAAAGGATTTTTCTTCTCTGATCTTAATAATGGTATTATTCAATTTAATTGAAATGATATTATGATGTCCCGCAATTTCACTTACGTACACTTCTGTGTTGAGAATTTTTGCATTTTCCTTTTGTTTTAAATAACAATGCAAATCAAAAGGCCTTATTCCAATAATTAATTTCTCCTGATTCATTTTTGATAAAAGCTCATCAGCCAAAGATTTCGATAAAGATATGGAAACATCTCCAATCTGGAAAAAATATTGTCCGTCTTTTGCTTTTAAAATTCCTTCAACTAAATTTGTGGGAGGGTCACCCAATAAATTTGCTACAAAAACATTCGCTGGCTTCTTGAAAATATCTTGTGGGGTACCAATCTGCTGAGTAACTCCTTTATTTAAAATAAGCACTTTATCACCCAGGGAAAGTGCTTCTCTGAAATCGTGGGTTGCATATAATATGTTCATTTTGCGTATATGTTGAATCCTCTTAAATTCTCCCCGCATTTGATATCTCAATTTTGCATCCAAATGGGCTATGGGTTCATCCATTAAATATGCATTGGCTTTTTTTACCAATGATCTGGCTAAAACTGTCCTCTGTTTCTGACCTCCACTGATCATTGAAGGAAGCCTCAAAAGAAGCTCTTCGATTTGCAAAACACGAGCGATCTCTTTTACTTTTTTATCGATCTCATCTTTAGGCAGATGTATAGCCTCTAAGGGAGAACTAATATTTTTATAAACAGTTAAATGCGGATAAAGAGCATAATCTTCGAAAACCATAGAAACATTTCTGTCCTTAGGTTCCAGATTGTTTATTAACTTGTTATTAATAAATATTTTCCCCTTTGTTACTTCTTCTAGCCCACTGATCAATTTAAGTGTCGTGGTTTTCCCTGCCCCTGAAGGTCCGAGGATAATGAATAATTCTTCTTCTTCACAGGAAAAGTTTAAACTTTTAATCGCTTCATTTTTTCCATAGTTTTTATAAACATTTTCTAATCTTAAAACTTCCATTCCTGCCTCCTAAAATTATTTTGTTAAAACAATTTTTACTTTTTCCGGAAGGTCTACTATCTCCAAATCTTTTTCAACGGTAGGTTTTTTAAGAAGAAGGGTAAATTTCATTTTAGGAGTAAGAGTGAAGGGAAGCCAATGCCATACTCCAGGAGCCAAGAAAAAGGAAGCAGTACCATCTACCCAAAAAGCTTCAATAGAACTTATATCCGGAACATTTTTATCGGGACTCGCCGGAGCCAAACAGAAAATGCCAACTCCTGATGTAGGAATAAAAGCCTCTAATGAATCTTTATGCCTCTCAATCTTATCCAGTACAAATTCTCTTTTATTCTTTTTGATTTCTAAAAATCCTACAGTACCTTCTCCTCCTAACTGTGAAATGTCGGCTACACCATGCCAGTAATTATGGTTTTCTGAAAAGGTGGCGGGAGATTCTTTAAATGAGGGAACGACTAAGCTACCAAACTTGGTGAAATTATCCTTTGTGGGATATTTTACTTTAATTTCCATTTCTTTTCCTCCTAATTTTTAAAATTATTGATAATATTAATAATGTGGTTACTTAAAAACCTATAAAAATCCGTTGGTGAACTTTATTTTTAGCTTAGTTATTTTAAAATTCTTTACTTTTTTAATTTAAGTTAAATATCTATAAAAATTTAAAATTGTAACATTTTTTGTGTATTTAATTAATAAATTCATATAAGTAAATATATTTATCTATTTTTTCTCATTATTTGTAAATACTAATTATATACATCTGCTTTTTATATACGACATATCTAATAAAAAATCCTCTTTTTTTTAAAAAATAATTTAAGAAAGTTAACTTTGTCACAATTTTGTTTAATAATACTACAAAAAATAAAATACAAAGTTTATTTTGACAAAATAATACTTACGATTTGGATCTAATTTATGGATTTTGCATTTTTAAGCAAGTATTTTTCAGCTTCTGTCGACCATAAACCCTGATTTTTTTCTGTTATCTTCGCCAAATGAGTAAATAGGGGGTCAGTCTTTCCTTTTTTCTTAAAATCGGAAATTGCAGTAAGTTCCATCTCGATATTAGTATAGATCAGCTTTTTGCTACCAGATATTTTAGGAAGATTTAAAGTAGTATTAACCACGCAGTTTAATCCACCGATATGAGTAACCATGGCAGCTGGATTTATGAGATTTTTTTTCATCATCTGCAGGGATTCAATCATATCCTGAGTATTTCCACCACTTGTTCCTACACTATGGGTTGATGCATAATGGACATTATAAAAATTAAGCATTGCTGAGAACTCTGGGTCACTTGGACCAGCAAAAAAATTCAAACAGCCATCTTTTGCTAAAATTCTATCACCCTGTTCTACAACTTCCTTTACCGGTGCAAAAATAAATACATCATGATATTTTTTACCTTGAGTGATGGAAATAAGATATGCTTCCGGATTTTCAATATCTTTAGTATTTATATATTTTAATTCAACCCCTCTCTTTTTAGCCTCAGCTACAGTGTGAATTGAGGAAGCTCTTTTCAATCTTGCCTTATTAACATCAGTAACCACTAATAATTTAGGTCTTCTATCACTATGTAAGGCATAATCTATTGCCCCAAGGCCCATCGGACCTGCTCCGGCTAAAATTGCCATATTTCCATTTTTTACTATCCCCATATTATGCATATATTCTCCCTGAATGGTATGATAGGCAGCGTGAAAAGCGCCTATGATGCAAGACATGGGTTCAGATAGAGACCCGCCATAAAATGCTTCTCCTTTATATGCTAATAAACAATTCATTTCCATCACTTCATTGGGGATAATGATATAAGTAGCATCGCCGCCTATGTAAGGAAAAGAATATCCGGGAGCATGAAGACTCCCTTGATAATTTAGAGCAGGCTGGATAGCAAACTTCTGGCCTGATTTGAATTTGTACCGCCATTTTTTACCAACTTCAACAATTTCACCACAAAATTCATGACCGATTATCACCGGATTATCTGCTACATTAGTTGGTACTCTTTTATGATTAGCTCCCTGTACAACCGCCTTATAAGAAGACATACAGAGACTATCAGAAATAATATGAGCAATAATTTCGTTATCCTTAATTGCCGGGAGTTCAAATTCTTCCAGCCTCAAATCATTTTTCCCATATAACCTTACTGCTTTAGTCTTCATTATCATCGCTTCCTAAAATTAAAATAATTTATTTCAGCATTAATTGGCCGCCGGTTACCGGCATAGCCTGACCTGTTTCATACTTTTGATCGATAATATAATAAATGGCCTTTATTACATCTTCACCGCTGCAGCCTCTCTTCATGGGAACTTTTGACTCATAGAATCTCTTCACGTCTTCAATGGTCTTTGCGCCTGGAACTTTCCCGGTTCTAAGATATTGAACAAAAAGACCATTTTCTGGATCAGCCCATAGAGGACCTTCAAAAAAGTTACCCGGGCAAATGGCATTTACTTTGATGTTGTCAGCAACAAGTTCTAAAGCAAAACTCTGAGTAAGGCCTAAGCTTCCAAACTTACTTCCGGCATAAGCACTGTTTTTATTGGAACCCTTAAGCCCGGATTTCGAGTTAATTTGAATAATGTCGGTAAAATATTTTCCAGTGGGTACATTTTGAAGCGCCATAACTTTGGAAGCATGTTTTACGCACAAAAAATAACCAAAATAATTCACTTTATTCACAAAGGCAAATTCACTGAATTCCATTTCTTTTACACTGCTAGCTTTCAATACCCCTGCATTGCTTATAAAAATATCCATGCCACCAGTTTTTTTAACTATCTCAACTATCATTTTTTTAACCGAATCTTCATTGGTTACATCTACTTTTATGGCTA
>JBBRDV010000091.1:0-5701 GCA_038203565.1 Atribacterota bacterium | reverse complement strand
TACGAGCGTTTACAGCATTATTCTCTTAAAACCCTTATGATATAAGGCTTTCAGAAGTGCGTTTTTAGATAAATCTTGCTTTGTAAGGTAAGCAGATTATCTAACCTATCCTCAGACGGGTCGGATAAATCCGACCCCTACACTTCCGAAGACGTATAGCAATACATTCCTGCCGCAAAAAAAAGGTTTTTGCTTGTTTTTATAGAATAATATGACTTGCGAGAAAGTGCTGATGTAGGTAAGAAAATATACCGTAACTACACTTTTTTGCAAGTAAAATATTGTTTAGTTGCTGATTTGTGCTATAATAGGTAATAAAATTACTAGTTATTACACATTTTTGCAAGGAGCAGGAGATGAAATATAATAATTTTTTCAATACCCATCCAGTTTTTACTATAGAAGAACTTCGATCTGCAGTTAATAGTAAAAATATAAAGTCTATTCATAATAACCTCAAATATTATTTAAATAAAAATAGAATCCGCTCTATAAGACAAGGAATTTACTTTGTTATTCCTGAAGGTAGCCATCCGGATAAATTTTATCCCAACAATATTCTTGTAACCTCTCGCCTTAGCAAAGATACGGTTTTAGCCTTTCATTCTGCTTTAGAAGTTATGGGTTATGGACATAGTTTATTCCATAGGTTTTTCTATTATTCCCCTGATAGGAAGAGGAAATTTTACTTTAAAGAAGATGAATTTATCTGTGTAAAAATACCTGAAAAACCTAAAGAGAAAAAAATGGAGATGTTTGGCGTAGAAGAAAAATATTATGATCAGCTCTCTATAAAATTTACTAATAGAGAAAGGACTTTTGTAGATTGCTTAGATAGACCAGAATATGGGGGAGGCATTGAAGAAGTATATCGTTGTATAGAAAAATACCCTTATCTTAATTTTAAAGAAATCTTAGAATATTTAGATATACTTAATAAGAGGGTACTTTATGCCAAGGTAGGATTTTTTTTGCAGCAGCATAAAGAACAATTCTATGTAGAAGAAGAACTGTTAAAGAAACTGAAAGAAAAGAGACCTGCTTCTGTAATCTACTTTAATTCCAAACGAAAGAAGGGCAAGCTTATTAAGGAATGGAATCTAATCGTGCCAGAAATTGTTATTAAGAGAGGGTGGGAGGAATTTTGAGTATCTCTGAGCATAAGATAAAGGAAATAAATAATTCTACCGGATTTAGTGAAGATTTAATTGAAAAAGTGATTCGTTTGGAGGAATTATTACAGGATATCTTTAGACATCCTTATTTATTTGGGTAAGAGATTACTCCTAAAAGGTGGAACAGCCTTAAATTTTTGTTATTTTGATAGGCCAAGATTATCTGTGGATATTGATTTTAATTACATTGGAAGCGCCAGGGTTAAGGTTATGCAGGAAGAACGTCCTAAAATAGATGAGGCTATAACCAAAATAGTAGAGGATAAAGAATATAAAATATTAAGAGAGCCGGGAGAAGAACACGCCGGCGGAAAATGGAGACTGGCCTATAAGAATTTGTGGGGTAACAATAAGAATTTGGAGCTTGATATCAATTATCTCTACCGGGTGCCTATCGGTTTATCTCAGAGGGTAAATTTCGAAACTTTCTCTAATGCTAAGAGATTTGAGATATTCGTTGTTTCTAAAGAAGAATTATTTGCCGGAAAGACGGTTGCTGCTTTGGATAGAGGAACACCCGGCATTATTGTGGAAGAGATTGAATACGGAGAAATATTTAAAAAGATAGATTTTAGAAGAAGTAAAAAATCCTAACTCTCTTCCTCCAAGGGTAGAGGGGGTTTGGTTTCTAAGGTTAGATCTTCGTGGATTTTGGTTAGGGTTTTAAGTTCCTGGTTATATTTTTTTAAATCCATCATCAGGTTTTGCACCTTTTTTGAATCTTTAAGAACTGTCGGATTACACAGTTGACTTTCTGCACCAACTTTATTTTTTTCTAAGAGTTTTATTTCTTCTTCAACCGATTTTAATCTATCCAGAATATCTTTATTTTGCTGGTAGATACGATTCCGTCCTTCCGCTTCTTCTCGTTTTTTTAATTTATCTAAAGTTTTTATTTTTAGCTTCGATTGTTCCACTCTTTTAGTTTTAGTAGATAAGTCACCATCATTAGTTTCTGCCAGTAATTTCGCCCGCTTTTCTATAAAATAGGAATAGTTTCCGGGATAATCATAAATCCGCCCATCCCGAATCTCAATTACCCGGGTAATTAGATTGTCCAAAAAGAAGCGGTCATGAGATACAATTAGTATGGTCCCCGAATATTTTAGTAAAGCTTGCTGAAATAATTCTTTAGTGATTATATCCAGGTGATTGGTCGGTTCATCGAGTATTAAAAAATTAGATTCCTGCATCAGAATCTTTGCCAAAGCCAGGCGAGATTTTTCTCCTCCGGAGAGAACATTAATCGGTTTGTATATCGCATCACCGGAAAAGAGAAAAGCTCCCAACAAATTTCTCCTTTCTCCGGTAGTCATGGAACTTGGTTCGGCAGATATTTCTTCCCAGACAGAATGATTATAGTTGAGATTTTCAGAGCTTTCCTGAGAGAAGAAAGCCAGATTTACTTTGTGTCCCAGGTGTACTGTTCCAGCAGTCGGTCTTTCTCTTTCGCTGATTAATCGGGAGAGGGTAGATTTACCTGCTCCATTTACCCCTACCAGAGCTACTCTTTCGCTCCGGTGTAAGGTAAAATTTAGACCGCTGAATACAGCAATTTCCTCATATTTTTTAGTCAAGTTTTCTACGTTCACTACTTTATCCCCGCTTCGGGGACATGGGGGAAAATAGATAGCTGCTTTTTTTGGCGCTTTATCAATTTTTACTATTTGCATTTTTTCCAGCATCTTTATTCTGCTTTGCACCTGTGATGCTTTAGTGTTTTTGTAACGAAATCTTTCGATAAAAGTCTCGGTTTTAGCTATTTTTTCCTGCTGATTTTTAGCTTCTTTTTGTAATAGTTCGTGCCGCTTTCCTTTTTCTTTTAGATAATAGGAAAAATTTCCTTGATAGATAGTCAATCGCTGATGAGCTAATTCTGCAATTTGGGTCA
The DNA here is from genome assembly GCA_038203565.1 of Atribacterota bacterium. Classification (GTDB taxonomy): domain Bacteria; phylum Atribacterota; class Phoenicimicrobiia; order Phoenicimicrobiales; family Phoenicimicrobiaceae; genus Sediminicultor. The sequence continues at coordinate 2,635 of JBBRDV010000091.1, read as the reverse complement.
TAAGTTTATCCATAAAGTACCGGTCATGAGAGATGACTATTATGGTCCCGGGAAAATTTAAGAGCCAGCCTTCCAGCCACTCCAGGCTTTCTGTATCCAGGTGGTTGGTAGGTTCATCAAGTAAAATGATATCCGGTGAAGAAAGAAGTATGGAAACCAGGATTATACGCATTTTCCATCCGCCGGAGAATTCAGTACATTGTCGGGTAAAATCTTTTTCTCGGAAGCCTAAACCTTTAAGCACTTTATGAGCCTGGGTAGAAAAAGTATAACCTCCCCGATACTCAAAGAGGTTGGTTATTTTTTCATATTTTTTAAGAGCTGCTTGATATTTGTTTGATTCAGCAGAAAGCGAGGTCAGATGTTCTTCGCAAGCTTTTAGGGAATGTTCTAATTTAGTAATGCCTGATTTTTCCTTCAGGTAAGAGATAAGGTCGATGTTACTTTTAAGTTCGATTAAATCCTGAGGAAGGTAGCCAATCCGCTGATTTCGTGGTAAAGTAATATTACCTTTATCGGGTTGAACAAGTCCTACGATGGTGCGAAATAGGGTGGTCTTTCCGGTACCATTATTACCCACCAGGCCGATGTGGCTGCCCCTGGGGATTCTCCAGTTTAAATTATCAAAGAGAACTTTCTCCTGGAAGCCGATGCTGATATTTTCAAGGGAAATCATAAATATTTTCTCCTGTTACCTTGAATTAATTTATAGATATTTAGATCTATTATACACGAAATTTTAAATATTTTTAAATATTTGCCGCGGAATTGAAATGGTTTTTTTTAGATAATATAGTAATATATAATGAAAAACAGATATTTATTTTCATTTAAAACCGTGTCAAAAGAACCGTCCCCTTGACAAAGAACCGTCCCCTTGACACAGCGAAGGATGTACTTGTTATGAAAGATAATAACTCATTTGATATTGCCGTAATAGGTGGAGGGCCAGCCGGGATGATGGCAGCTGGCCGGGCAGCTAAATTGGGAGCAAAGGTTGTTTTAATCGAAAAGAACGAGATTCTGGGTAAAAAATTACTGATTACCGGCAAAGAACGTTGTAATTTTACCCATAATGAATTTGACATAAGAAAATTTGCTGAAAAATTTGGCAGGAATGGGCGTTTTCTCTATAGTGCTTTGGCGGTATTTGGAGCACGAGAGGTGATCGATTTTTTTGAATCCCGAGGGGTAAAAGCTAGAGTAGAACAGGGGGATAGGGTCTTCCCGGAGAAGGGTAATGCTCAGGACATATTGAATGTGCTTATAAAATATTTAGCGGAGGGAAAGGTCAATATTTTACTTAATTCCGAGGTAACCGGATTTAAGCAGAAGAAGGGAAAAATATCTCAGGTTCTACTTCGAGACCGCCAGATAGGTGCCGATAAATTTATTATCTGTGCAGGAGGAAAAGCATATCCTCAGACCGGTTCTAGCGGTGAAGGCTACCAATGGGCTGAACAATTAGGGCACACTGTAATTACACCTGTCCCTTCCTTAAACCCGGTAAAGACCTCTGAAGATTGGGCGAAAGAACTACAGGGTTTATCTCTTAAAAATGTCTCACTCAAATTGTTTCAGAATGGTAAGAAACAGGATGAACGTTTTGGCGAGATGCTTTTTACTCACTTTGGGGTGAGTGGGCCTATGGTTATGGATATGAGTAAAAACATTGGGGCCTTGTTGAAGAAGGGTCCGGTAAAATTGATCTTAGATTTAAAACCGGCTCTGGATTTTATAAAATTAGATAAACGTATTCAGAGAGATTTGGAAAAATTTAAGGGGAGGATGTTTAAGAATTCACTGAAAGGATTATTGCCCTTATCGATGATAGCGGTAATGATCAAACTTTCCGCTATAGAGCCTGAGAAAAAGGTGGATTACATCAGCCGGGAAGAACGAAATAAGTTAGTTCACCTGCTAAAAGAATTAGAATTAACTCCCACGGAGCTGTTAGGGTTTAAGTGGTCGGTAGTGACCAGCGGAGGAGTTTCTCTTAAAGAGGTGAATCCGAATACCATGGGTTCCAAGAAGATGGAAAATCTTTATTTTGCCGGGGAGATTTTAGATCTTGACGGCCCATCAGGGGGATATAATCTACAGGAATGTTGGAGCACCGGATATCTGGCCGGCGAAAGTGCAGCAAAATGAAAATCAGATAGATATAGTCATTTTAGCCTTGAAGAAAAATTGGAAAGGTAAAAATTAGATGAAACTCCTTCACTTAGCCGATATTCATCTGGGGATGGAAAATTATGGACGCATAGACCCTGCCACCGGATTACATACCAGATTAAAGGATTTTATAAAATGTTTTAGCTATGCAATGGATATTGCTCTGGAAGAAAAGGTGGATTTAGTCATATTCACCGGCGATGCTTACAAAAATAGCAATCCCAATCCTACCCATCAGCGTGAATTCGCCCGGCAGATTTATAGATTAAGCAAAGCAGAAATCCCGGTAATCATGATCAATGGAAACCATGATAACCCGGTATCTTTCGGTCGGGCTACCTCCCTGGATATCTTCGATATTTTAAATGTCTCCGGAGTAAAAGTGGTAACTGAGCCGGAGCTGTTAAATATTGAGACCAAGGCAGGGTCGGTTCAAGTCTTCGGTCTGCCCTGGCCTACC
>JBBRDV010000090.1:0-5744 GCA_038203565.1 Atribacterota bacterium | reverse complement strand
CCTTACTTCCAGGGCATGGCCAATGCTATGCCCAAAGTTTAGTACTTTGCGCAATCCACTTTCCCAGGGGTCTTTCAAAACTATGTCCAACTTTAAAGAAACAGCTTCTTTAACCAGTTCATATAGTAAGTCTTTATCTTTTTTTAATAATTGATCAATATTTTTTTCTAACCATTTAAAGAAAACCGGAGATTTAATAATTGCTATCTTTATAGCCTCTACTATTCCATTTTTTATATCCTTATCTGATAAGGTTTGTAAAACTTCAGGGTCGGTGTAAACTGCCTTTGGTTGATAAAAGTTCCCAATTATATTTTTAGCTAAAGGATGATCTACTGCAACTTTTCCCCCGATGCTGCTATCTACCTGGGCTAAAAGAGTGGTGGGAATATGTACCAAGGGCAGGCCTCTCATGTAGGTAGCGGCGACAAATCCGCTTAAATCTCCTATAACTCCTCCTCCCAAAGCTATAAGGGTAGTGGTTCGGTCTACTTTCCTTTTTAATAATTCATCATAGAGATATTTTGCAGTAGATAGAGATTTATATTTCTCGCCATCGGGTATTTCAATTAAATCTATTGGATTAAGATTAAATCCACCCCTTTTCAAGGAAGAAAATAGCTTAACTCCATACAAACAATTTACTAAAGAATTGGAAATTATTATAATTCTTTTATTCTCTATTGTTTTAGATAAATACTCGCCTAAATTAAAAAGAATTCCCTTTTCAATACTAACCTTATATTCTTTATCCTCTAAAATCTTTACTATTATTTCTTTCATCTATTTAACCTTCGCCCTTCAAAAGAGCTATTATTTTATCCCTAACTTCCTGAATATTTAGATTGGTAGTATCAATCTTCCACTTAATATTAGCGTATATCTTCTTTCTTTCTTCTAAAAGCTGGTCAATCTCACTTAAGACATTTTCACCTTTTAAAAGGGGTCGATCATTCTTTCTTTTTACCCGATTATAGATAGTCTGGGAATCAGCGTAAAGGCATACAATCTCTCCTGCCTGATCCAATATTCTGGCATTATTCGAAGAAAGCAGGGTTCCCCCACCAGTAGCAATTACCATATTTTCTTTCTGAGATAATTCTTTTACTAATTTATTCTCTTGTTCTCGAAAATACTTTTCCCCGTATCTGGCAAAAATATCTGCTATGCTTGTCCCCTGACGTTCTTCGATTATCCGGTCCATATCTATACACTTCATTCCCAATTTTCGGGCTAATTCTTTAGCTGTTACACTTTTCCCGGTCCCCATAAATCCGGTAATAATAATATTTTTCTTCATATCTCCCGGAGTAACTCCTTATAATTTTTGTAATTTTCTTTAATTTCGATCAATGAATCTCCGCCAAACTTTTCCAGAAAAGCAACTGCTATCTCCCAGTCTGCTGCCGCCTCTCCCACTATACTGGCTGCCGGGACAACACATATATCGGACCTTTGATAGATTGCTTTTGTCTCCTTTTTAGTAGCAAAATCAATAGAACGAAGAGAATTAATTAAAGTAGGTATAGGTTTAATATAAGCTCTAATTATCACTTCTTCTCCATTGGTCACTCCGCCCTCTATACCCCCAGCCCGATTGGTCTTTCGGTAATAGCGGAAGGAATTTTTTCTTGGCTCTTCTTGAGCAAAGATTTCATCATGAACATCTGAACCTTGTTTCTCCGAAACCTCTACTCCCTCACCTATCTCAACTGCCTTTACCCCTGGAATACTCATAAAAGCTGAAGCCAATTGAGTATCTAAACGCCTATCCCATTGGACATAACTTCCCAAACCAATAGGAACTCCGGTAATTACCACCTCAAATACCCCACCTAAAGTATCTCCTTTTTCCCGAGCACGATCAATTTCTCTGCACATTCCGATTGATGCTATTCCATCTATGCAATATACTGGTGATTTGTTAATCTCGACTTTAATCTTTGGATTAAAAAAAGTAATCCTCCGGGCTTTAACCTGTCCAATCCTTAATACATAACTATAAATTTCTATATTGAATTCTTCTAAAAGAGAGCTTGCAACCGAGCCGATAGCTACCCTCATGGCAGTCTGTCGTGCACTGGCTCTCTCTAAGACTTTCCGCACATCTTCAAATCCATATTTTATTGCTCCGGCAAAATCCGCATGTCCTGGTCGAGGAATAGTTAAAGAGGAGTATTTTTTATTTTGCCAATTCTCCCAGTCTTTATTTTTTATCATTAAGCCAATAGGACTTCCTATAGTCTTCCCTTCTACTAATCCGGACAACACCTCTACTCGATCCTGTTCAATCTTCATCCTCTCTCCTCGGCCATACCCTCCTTGGCGTCTCGCCAGATTAAGATTGATCTTTTCTTCGTTTAAGGAAAAGCCTGCTGGCAAACCTTCTATTATTCCCAACAAACATTTTCCGTGAGATTCTCCCGCATCAAGAAATCTTAGCATTTTGTATTTTCTCCCTTCCCTTTGACTTTCAAGTAATATAAGTAAGTCTTTTAATTATTTCTAATACTTCTTTCCCTTCTGGTTTTAAGCCAGTCCAGAAATAGAAACTATCTATACCTTGATAAACCAACATCGGTAAACCATTAATTATCTTTGCTCCTGCCCTCTCCGCTTGTCTTAAAAAAAGAGTCTTAGCTGGGTGATAGATAAGGTCATAGACTAAAAGATCAGGATGAAATAATTTTTCATCTGGTAAAGGAGTTTTATCGATTTGAGGGGGCATTCCTAAAGAAGTAGTATTAACTATAAGATGAGCTCTTTCTATTTTATTTTTTAAATTCTCTTCCTTTAAAAGAAATACATAAATACTGCTTTCGGGAAAGAAGGAAGAAAAATCCTGTTTAATCTTTTTGGCTTTTTCTAAAGTCCGATTAAAGATACATATCTCTTCTATTCCTTCCTCTAAAAGGGCATAAACAACTGCCCGAGCAGCCCCTCCTGCTCCAAAAATAACTGCTTTTTTCTTTTTTGTAAAAAATTTTCCATCTTCCTGCAGGCTTTTCTTGAAGCCAATTACATCGGTATTATAACCGGTAAGAATTCCTTTATTGTTAACAATAGTATTTACCGCTCCAATTCTTCGGGCAGATTCTTCTACTTCGTCTAAAAATTTAATTACTTTCTCTTTGTAAGGAAAAGTGATGTTTACTCCTCTTATATTCAGGGCTTTTATCCCTTGAATGGCTTTACCTAAATTGGTTTCTGCTACTTGAAAAGGCAGATAACAAAAGTTTAAAGAATGTTTAAGTATTATTTGGTTATGGATAAGTGGGGAAAGACTATTTTCTATATTTTTACCGATTATTCCAATTATTTTGGCCTTTCCGTTAATTCCTTTTTTCATTTAGGTTCACACCCCTACCTTTTTCCTCCCCATTTTCATTGCGGGTTCGATAAATCGAACCCCTACAAAAGAAGGAAACTTCTATGCCATTATTAAATTAATTTTTGTAAAGTCTTTTCGAATCCGGGAAAAGATATATCTATACATTCTGAATTTCTAATCACAGTTTTACCTTCGGCCAATAGAGCAGCGACTGCTAAAGACATAGCAATTCGGTGATCATTATAACTTTCACAGACTGCTCCCTGCAATCTAGTGGGACCATTTATTATAAAACCATCTTCCTCTTCCTCAATATCTGCTCCCATTTTTTTTAATTCGCTGACAATAGCTTTTATCCGATCAGACTCCTTCACCCTTAATTCTCTTGCCCCACTTACTAACGTTTTACCCTGCGCCTGAGTTGCCACCACAGCAATGAGGGGTAATTCATCGATTAGGAGGGGCACCATTTCTTCTTTAATCTCTATTCCTTTTAATTCTGAGTATTCTATTTTTAAATCAGCCCGAGGTTCATTAGATTTTATCTGATAATCTAAAATATCAATCTTTGTCCCCATTTTTTTTAATATTTCAAATATTCCGGTCCTGGTAGGATTAACTCCTACTTGCTTAATTATAATCTGTGAGTCTCTTAATATACTGGCAGCTGCTATGAAATAAGCAGCAGAAGAAATATCGCCAGGAATAAAAATATCAGTACTCCTTAATTCTATTCCGCCCTTTATTTTAACTTCAGGAGGAGAAATCTTTATATCTGCCTGCATAGTCTCTAACATCCTCTCGGTATGGTCCCTGGTGGACAGAGGTTCACTAATAGCTGTCTTGCCAGCTGCATAAAGACCAGCCAACAGAAGGGCTGATTTCACCTGAGCACTGGCTACAGGTAAAGTATATTGGAAAGAATTAAGTTTACTTCCTTTTATACTTAAAGGAGCAAAATGACCATCTTCTCTCCCCCATATATCTGCTTCCATTAAGCGAAGAGGTTGGACTACTCTTTTCATAGGTCTATTTCTGATTGAATTGTCACCATTTAAGACAGAATAAAAATTTTGCCCACTAAGTAGGCCAGCTAAAAGGCGGATAGTTGTTCCCGAATTCCCCACCTCGAGTATAGCTTTTGGTTCTTGCAATCCATATAATCCCTTACCTTTTATCTTAATAAAATTATCTTCACCTAATTCTATTTCTGCCCCTAAAGCTCGCATACACTCTAAAGTACTAAGACAGTCTAAGGAATTTAAAAAATTATATATTCGGGTTTCCCCCTGGGCGATAGACCCCAAAATCAGGGAACGATGAGAGATCGATTTATCTCCTGGAATAGATACATTTCCTTTTAATTGCTTAATTTTTTCTATAACAAGTTCCATCTAATTTTTTATCCTCTCCATTCCATTCTCCTGGGATGAACCAAATTCTCGGCCTACCGCCAGAATTACTGGTCTAAGTTCTTTCATTAATTGAGTAAAGGTATCCAGTTGTAAACTTTGAGCACCGTCGCTAAGTGAACTTTTAGGATCGGGGTGCACTTCGATAATTAAACCATCTGCTCCAGCCGCTATGGCTGCTTTAGCCATTGGGCTTACCAATCTCCATCTACCTGTACCATGACTGGGATCAACAATGATGGGTAAATGACTTAATCTTTTAATTGCAGGAATTGCATTTAAATCTAAAGTATTACGGGTGTAATTTTCAAAAGTGCGTATTCCTCGTTCACATAATATCACCTCGTAATTCCCTTCTGATAAAATATATTCTGCTGATAATAATAGTTCCTCAAGGGTAGCTGACATTCCTCTTTTTAGTAATATCGGTTTTTTAATTTTACCTAATTCTGTTAACAATACATAATTTTGCATATTGCGAGCACCTACTTGAAATATATCAGTATATTTAGCAATTAAATCTATCTGATTTACTGACATTACTTCGGTTACCACTGCTAAACCGGTCTCTTCCCCAGCCTGAGCCAATAACTTCAAGCCTTCTTCCCCTAATCCCTGAAAGCTGTAAGGAGAAGTCCGAGGTTTAAAAGCTCCTCCCCTTAATATCTTTGCTCCTAAGGTTTTTACTTGATGAGCAATCTCAAATATTTGCTGTTCGTTTTCTACCACACAAGGTCCGGCCATTACTATTACTTCTTTCCCTCCAATAATTACATCTTTTACTTTAATTGTAGTATCAGAATCCTTAAATTCTCTACTGGCTAATTTATAAGGTTTTAAAATTCGAATAATTTCTTCAACGCCGTTATAGGCATAAAAGGGAACAGAAACTAAATTTTCTACATTGCCGATTACTCCCAAAATAATTCTTCTTTCTCCTCGAGAGATATGCACCTCGTGTCCTAATTCTTTTAATTTCTTTATTACTTTTTCTACATCAG
>JBBRDV010000089.1:0-5803 GCA_038203565.1 Atribacterota bacterium | reverse complement strand
GGCAGAATCTTCGGATATAGATAGTATTTTTGCTGCATCCTGGTAAGTAAAATATAGTTTTTTTATTTTTTTTATATCATTATATCTCATGGGGCTAAGCACACTTAATTAATCTTTTTGTTAATTTATTATACCCTGGTTGTGGAATTTGTCAAGTGAACGAATTACCTCATAAAGTAGCGGAATAATGAAGACATACTTTAGTGTAAGCTTTAGTGGATCATTAGATAAAAAGATGAATGCTACTTTTTCTATTTTTTCTTTCACTTTCTTAACTCGATACTCAATACTATATATCCGATACTTTTAATTACTTGACATTAATATCGTTATATTGTGATATATAAATATTGTAATATTTTTTACTTAAAAGGAGTAAATTGCCATGAAAGTAATCGTTGTGGGAGGTGTTGCCGGAGGAGCAAGTGCAGCTGCCCGGTTGAGACGCCTCGACGAAAACGCAGAAATAATTGTTTTGGAAAGAGGAGAGTATATTTCTTTTGCCAACTGTGGCCTCCCTTATTATATTGGAGAAGTAATAAAAAAGCGGGATAATTTAGTGGTCCAATCCCCCGAAAGTATGAAAGAAAGATTTAATCTCGATGTAAGAGTCTTAAACGAAGTTAAAAATATTGATATTGAAAAAAAACATATTGATATTTTCGATATTAAAAACAATAAAAATTATAGAGAAAGTTATGATAAATTAATTCTCTCTCCCGGGGCTATTCCCATTAAACCCCCTGTTAAAGGATTTGATGCTCCTAACGTGTTTACCTTAAGAGATATACCTGATACCCTGGCCATCAAAAATTTTGTTGATAAGTATAATCCTAAAAGCGCTATGGTAGTCGGTGCGGGTTTTATCGGAATGGAGTTAGTGGAAAATCTTTATAGAAGGGGAATAGCCATTACCATAGTTGAATTAGCAGAACAGGTATTAGCCCCCCTGGATAGTGAAATGGCTTCCCTGATTCATCAACACTTGAAAGAAAAAAAGGTAGAATTTTATCTAAACGATGAGGTAAAAAAAGTTGAACATCGGAAGGAATTTTCCCTGGTTGGACTCGGCAGTGGACGAGAAATAAAGACCGATATGGTCCTAATCGGCATTGGGGTGCGCCCCGAAATTACTCTGGCTAAAATGTCAGGTTTAGAAATTGGTGAAAGGGGAGGTATCAAAGTAGACCGTTTCTTAAAAACTTCTAACCCTGATATCTATGCAGTTGGCGATGCCATCGAAGTAATAGATTATATTAACGGAAATCCTACTCTTATCCCTCTTGCCGGACCGGCCAATAAACAGGGAAGAATTGCAGCCAATAATATCTGTGGGATAGCAGAAGAATATGAAGGAACACAAGGCACTTCCATATTAAAGGTATTTGATATGACGGTGGCGGCTACCGGAAATAATGAAAAATTGCTAAAAAGATGTAATATTCCTTATGAGAAATCTTTTACTCATTCTTCATCCCATGCCGGATATTATCCTAAGGCTCTTCCTTTATCTTTTAAGCTTCTCTTTTCACCGGATAGCGGTAAAATTCTGGGAGCCCAGATAGTAGGTTACGATGGAGTGGATAAAAGAATAGATGTTATCGCTACGGCAATACGAGCTGGGATGACGGTCTACGACTTAGAAAAATTAGAACTGGCCTATGCCCCACCCTACTCTTCGGCCAAAGACCCGGTAAATATGGCCGGATATGTGGCTTCTAATATCTTAAAAGGAGATAGCGCTATCATTCACTGGCATGATATAAAGAAATTAGATCGCGAAAATACTATCCTGATCGATGTGAGAACGCCTAAAGAATTTAGCCTGGGTACCATAGAAGGAGCAAAAAATATTCCGGTTGATGAAGTAAGAAACAGGTTAAGCGAAATTCCCCAAGACCGAGAAATTATCATCTTTTGTCAGACAGGGTTAAGGAGTTATATCGCTTGCAGAATTTTAAGGCAAAAAGGATATAAAAAGGTTAAAAACCTCAGCGGTGGATATAAAACTTATTTCCCGGCTGTTCAAAAGCAGGATAATCCGGACATTTATCAATACGAAAATATTAAAAAATAGGGACACATCCTATTTTTTAAATTTTATTTACTACACAAGATAGAGACAGCGATGCAATTTAATTTCACATCACTTTTATCTGCTCGTGAGGGGATTATTACCGGAGCTTTGGTACCCACCAGTGTATGTCCTACTTGGTAATTGGCATAATAGGTAAGTGCTTTGCCAAAGATATTTCCAGCTGCAATATCAGGAACAATTAGGATATCGGCTTTACCTGCTACCGGTGAGGTGATGCCTTTTTTCTGGGCAGCAAATTCTGAAATAGCATTATCTAAAGCCAGCGGCCCATCGATTATACAGCCGATAATCTGTTTTCTTTCATTCATTTTGGAAATCATCCCTGCTTTTATAGTCTCTTCCATATCGGGATTTATAGTTTCTACTGCAGCTAAAAGAGCGACTTTGGGAATTTCTATTCCCAGTTTATGAGCAACTTCAACAGCATTATTTATAATTGCCACTAAAGTCTTCACATCCGGGTTGAGGTTTACGCCGCCATCACTCATCAATACTAATTTGGAATTCCCTTCTCTTTTATCTTCAAAGATAAAAACATCACTGACGATTTTATCAGTCCTTAAACCCCACTCTTTGTTTAACACCGCCTTTAAAAGGGTGGCTGTCTTTATCTTCCCCTTCAGGAGTGTCCCTCCTTCTTTTACTCTTTCTACTGCCTTTCGGGCTATATCTTCATCATCTTTTGCTCCGATAATCTCTTTTATAAAATTACTTTCGCCTAATAAAGAAATGGACTTTTCAATTTCTGCTTTATCTCCCACTAAAATTCCCTCTCCAAATCCGTAATCGTAACAATCTTTTAGGGCCTTCAAGGTTTCAATATCTTCTCCACCGGCAACAATAATTTTTTCTCTTCCTTTAATTTTTAAATTGTCGAATAATTCTTGAAAACTTTTTAGCATCTTATGGCCTCCTGGTATGATATATGGATCCTTCTTTCAAGTGAATGACATAAAAATAGGATGTGTCCCTATTTTTTAATATGTTTTTACTTTTTCTGCCCCATCTATTACTCTTATCACTGCTTGGGCTAATGCCTTCATCTCTTCTTCTCCCGGATAAACAACAACTGGAGCTATCCAATCCGTACGATTTTTTATCTTGTTTACCAAAATTTCATTATGAGATATGCCGCCGGTAAGAATAATTGCTTCAACTTTTCCTTTTAGTACTGCAGCCATCGCCCCGATTTCTTTAGCAATCTGATAACACATCCCTTCAAAAATTAATTCTGCATATTTATCTCCTTGCTCTATTTTCTTCATTACTTCTCTGACATCATTAGTCCCCAAATAAGAGACAAGTCCGCCCTGATAAGTAATAAGCTTGTACAATTCTTTTTCTGAATATTCACCAGAATAACACAGGTGGATTAGAGCCTTATTGGGGAGAGAGCCGGTTCGCTCGGGTGAAAAAGGTCCTCCGTCATTGGCATTATTTACATCAATTATTTTCCCCTTCTCTATTGGAGCAATGGATATTCCCCCACCAAGATGGGCAACAATAAGGTTTAGTTCCTCGAATTTTTTCCCCTGTTCTTTAGCGTAACGGAAGGCATTCGCCCGGATATTTAAAGTGTGTAGTAAGGATTTTCTTTCTACCCCTTTTAGCCCGGATATCCGGGCAATATCGGTAAATTCATCAACCGACACTGGGTCAGCGATATAGGCAGGGACATTGATTTCTTCAGCTATTTCATGGGCAATAATTCCTCCTAAATTAGAGGCATGTTCTATGGGAGAATTTTTTAGGTCATTGATAAGTTTGTTGCTAACTTCATAAGTCCCGGCTTCTAAAGGTTTTAATACACCGCCCCGTCCTATAATCGCTCTTAATGAATTAGAATCTATCTTTTCCTTTTTCAAGGTATCCAAAATTATCTTTTTTCTGACTGGACCTTGTTCTAATAGCGATTTAAATTGGGAAAGTTCTTCTGTAGAATGGGAGATAATCTCCTTAAAAATCTCTTTTCCTTCCTGATTAAATATTGCTACTTTGGTAGAAGTTGAACCGGGATTGATAACCAATATATTTTCTTTCATACATTCCTCCTTACAAATTAGTATATAGTATGTAGTATTTAGTAAAGAAAACCATAACAAGTATCTCGTATTTTAGCGTATAATGTAAGAATAGTTAGCAGGTTAGCCAGCTTACCGGTTACTCTATCAATTTAGTCGTTAGCAGGACAGGCGTATCGTCCCTACGTATTTGCGGCCCTCAACTTGTAACTCGCAATCCGAAACTCGAAACTGTTAGCTGAAAGAGTATTGTTTCTATCTAAAAACTATAAACTAAACACTATAAACCTGTTTTTATCCTAACGCCCAAAATGATTAGATTTTTCATAAAAATACTGATTGTGGATAGTGACGTAATGTAGTTAATTCCTTCAGAATTACCCACATTACTTGGATAACCCTTCAGGTTGCCCACCCTCTCCACAATACTGCTATTATTTATAAGTTTATAAAAGAATAAAGTATTAAAAAAGAACTAAATAGCAACCAATTTTGTATACGCTGCCAATAATTTTAAAAAATTAGAATTTTTCAAAATTATTTTACCTTTTATAATATAAGTAGCCTACCCTGGGGATTAAATTTTGCATATAGGGTTTTTCTTGTCTCCTGTTTTTCTCTATAAGATCTTACGTGATCATAACCATCTTCCTGCCAGGGTGGAGAAGTAAGGAGCACTTGGTCAAATGCTTGCAAAAGCTTATCTTCAAATTCTCCTTTATACTCCCTTTTTATAAATCGTTGAAATGCCTGAGGAAAATTTTTCCAGGCTTCCAGTTCTTGACCAGGAGGCGTGGGATAAAAAAGTCCGTTATTTGCTTTTACTGCTTTTAAATCTCCACCACCATCACCGATCATTAACACCTGATCATCTTCATATTTGCCTGCCCTTTTTGCTACTTCAATATGGTGTCCTTTTGACCCCATTTCCTGACCGGCAATAATTTGGACATATCGAGCAATCCCTTGAGCTTCCCAGTAATTTGCTAAATCTGAGTATGGAGTTTTAGAGACAATTAATATGTCAGCATGTTGTGCCATTAACTTTAGACATTCTTCAACATGGTAAAAAGGGGGAATTTTTGCAGAAATATGGGGAAACATTCTGTTTACTGCTTCACTCCATCCTAAAAGTTTATATAAAGACAAATCAAGAGGATTTTGATTTAAATATTTCTCCAAACTTGGATTACCTAATCCTAATTTATTCTCTTTAGTATAAGCGATATATTGGTTTAAAGGTTTTATATTAGGTAGTTTTATATGTCCTTCTTGTAATACTTGCTGAACATCTGTCATGTTCTGGAGAGCATTAAGGGTAAGCTGAATAGCAATAAATCTGTTACACCCTCTATCTACAGAAAAAAGATTATAATATTCAGCAACTTCCCGGTAGTAAGATTCAATCTCCCATAATTGATAAAATTCCATAAATTGTGGATGAAAAATCAACATCTGTTTTCCATTCATATTATCAGTAACACAACCATCGGTATCTATAGCTATTAAAAAGTCTTTTGTTCTTTTAAATTTTCTTAATTGTTGCTCCGTATCTTCCTTTATCTGTTTTTCGGTAAGCCTGGGTAAAGCCATTTTTCTCTCTCCTTCATTTCCTATACCCTGTGGGGATATATTCTTTGCATTTTTTTGGGACATAAATCTCATTAAATTTCGCAAATCGTGG
>JBBRDV010000088.1:0-5936 GCA_038203565.1 Atribacterota bacterium | reverse complement strand
GGACCTATGACCGGATCAGCAGTTGGTACTGCTACTGCAGTTGGTGCAGCTTTGTGTCCCCAAATGAAAAAAAGTGGATATGATACAAATTATTCAGGAACGTTACTAGGGTTTTCTTCATTACTAGGGACCCTTATACCGCCTAGTATTTCAGGTTTAATATATGCAGTTGTTGTAGGATTGCCTATACTTGGAGTATGGATGGCGACTCTTGGACCAGCATTACTATATTTAGTTGCACTACTTTTAGTTAATTTCATTATTTGTAATAAGAGAAAATATGAAAGCTCCCTTATTGTTTTCAATAAAAATATTTCTATAAATGAAGTATTTAAGAGCTTTCTGATAGCATTGCCAGCGCTTTTTATTCCTATAACTATTATAGGTTCAATATATGGCGGAATAGCTACGGCAACAGAAGCTGGTTCATTGGGATTGGTAGCTGCAATATTAATTGTTATATTTTTTAATAGAATATATAGCAACTCATTGTCTCTGAAATTTTTTACAAAGATAATATATGGAGCAGCATACCAAACTGCAATAATAATGTTTCTTATTTGTGCATCTTTTGCTTTAAGTTATGTTTTAACCTCTACAGGGATTATTAAAAGCATTGCAAATATAATTATTTTAACGTCTAATAATAAATATGTTGTAGTGTTATTAGTAGAAGCTTTGTTAATAGTACTTGGATGTTTTTTAGATGATACACCGATAATGATATTATTAGCACCTTTAGCCTCTTTAATATTGATTCCTATGGGTTTTCATCCGTATCATTTAGCAGGGATTTTTGTATTTACATGCGTTGTAGGGTTGGTAACCCCGCCTGTTGGAACAGTACTTTATGCGGCAGCAGCAATTTCTAAAATGAATGTAACTGATTCTATGAAAGAAATTTTAATATTCTTTATTCCTGCAATGATAGTTTTGTTAATAGTAACATTTTTTCCAGCGATAACTCTATTCTTCCCAAAATTATTAAATCTTATGTAGCGCATGTTGGTATCTGATATCAAGCATCAAAGAATTGAGGGCTTCTTTGTTTAATTGGTTAAAGATCTCCCTTAAGATGAGAAGTTCGGAATAGACATTGACCGGATTATTAGGCCTGGAAACAGGATTAGTACTATATAATACACTAAACCTGTCTTTATCTATAAAGGGGAATATCTTTCTACCTTAAGTTTGAAAGTATTAAAGGATAGAAAATAATGTTGCAATTTAAGAATATATAAAACTGTGTAAAAAAATAAAATTTTCGAAATTACAAAATGTTCAATCAAAAATAATAACAGATATATAAATTTTTCTTTCAATGTCATATTAAAAAAGAAAGGATATGTTTAGATAAAATGAAAAATTACAAAGTTAAAGATTTTTATATTAGTGAAAAATTTCATAAAACATATTCTCAATATCAAGGGTTAGTTTTTAATATTGAAAGATACGCAGTACATGATGGACCAGGGATTCGAACTATTATTTTTCTTTGTGGTTGTCCATTACGATGTTTGTGGTGCCAAAATCCTGAGGGTATGGAACTAAAACTTCAACTTGCATTTTTTTCTGATAAATGTACTGGGTGCATGGAATGTCTTTCAGTATGTTCTAATAAAGCGATAGAGCAAATAAATGGAAAGATTGCAATGAATTGGGATAAATGTAAACGTTGCTTAAAATGTGCTGAAGTTTGTCCTTATGAAGCTAGAGTAGTTCTAACTAAACTTATAACTGCAAAAGAAGTTGTAAAGGAAGTAATAAAGGATCAGCCTTTCTATCTCAGGTCAAATGGAGGTGTAACACTAAGTGGAGGTGATCCTTTAACTCAAGTTGGCTTTTCTACTGAAATCCTTAGATTATGTAAAGAAAAAAAGATACATACTGCTATAGAAACCTCAGGTTTTACTGACTGGGATGATTTCGCAAAAATATTGAAATACACCGATTTTATATTCTTTGACATTAAACATATGGATTCGGGTAGCCATAAATATGGCACCGGAGTTAGTAATAAAAAGATATTAAAAAACCTGAAAAAAATTTCAGAATTAGATAAAACTATAGTGATAAGGGTTCCAATAATTCCTGATTTTAATGATTCAAAAGAAAATATTACTCAAACTGCACAGTTTGTTAAACAATTAAAAAGCATCAAAAAGATTGAATTATTAGCTTATCACAAATTAGGAGTTATAAAGTATAAACGTATAGGAAAGAAATATTTATTGCAAGATATAGATAGCCCAAGGAATGAAGATTTAATTAAACTTAAAAACATTATAGAAGGATATAATTTAGAATGTGAGATTTTGTGAATATGGAAACATTTATGTTCATAATAAATAAAAAAGAAACGAGGAAAACTTTTATGAAAACCAGTTTTATGACTTCACCGGATGCTGGAGGTGTTGGCATAGGTTTATTTGGAAATATGAAAGTAGAAAATGGATTAGGATTATTCAAGGGAGATCTGGAAAAGGCTTTTCGTGTTGCAAATGAGCTGGGTTATGATGGGCTGGAAATTTCCCTTGCTGATCCTAATGAAATTAATTTATCTAAATTAAGTAAATTGACAGAAAAATATAATATTAACATTGCTTCACTAGCTACTGGGGCTGTGGCAGTAAAAGATGGTTTGATTTTTACATCTCCAGATAGATCGATTCGTGAAGCTGCAGTAACTAGGATTAAAAAGTTTATTGACCTGGCTTCAATTTTCAAATCATTAGTTGTAATTTCTTTAGTTAGGGGAGGGATTCTAACAAATGCAGCACAAAGCAAAAAGTGGATTAGAGAATGCCTAAGTGAGTGTGCAGAATATTGCAAAAAGAAATATGTTAACGTTGCTTTTGAACCAATTAATCGTTTTCAGGAAGATTTTTTTCATTCTATAGCAGATTGTGTAAACTTTTTAAAGGAAGTCAATCTACCTAATTTAGGCATACTGGTTGATACTTTTCATATGAATATCGAAGATGCAGATATGTGGGAAATATGCGTCAAGCTAAAAATTATATTACACATGTTCATTATTCTGATAGCAATCGTTTGGCTCCTGGAATGGGTCACTTTGATTTTCCTAAGATGACCAAAGTTTTAAAAGAGATAGATTATACAGGATATATTTCGGCGGAGATTCTACCTGTTCCCGATTCTTATACTGCTGCCAAGCAGACTATTACTAGCATAAAATCTTATTTAAGTTAATAAAAAAGGGAGAAGAAAGGAGTCTTAAGAAATAGAAATTATGGAAAATAAATTTAATCCTATAAAAGATTATAATTTGCCCAAAGAGAAACTAATAAAAATGTATCAAGATATGCTGAAGATTAGATATTTTGAAAATAAAATAACTGATCTTTATTCCAAAGGGCTTATGCCTGGTTTGGCTCATTTATATATTGGGGAAGAAGCTATCGCAGTGGGAGTTTGTAATAATTTAACTGAACGTGACTTTGCTACTAGCACACATCGTGGACATGGACATCTTATTGCTCAGGGTTGTGATCTAAAGAGAATGATGGCTGAAGTTTTAGGCAAAGAAGATGGTTACTGCAGGGGTAAAGGTGGCACCATGCATATTGCAGATTTTAGCAAAGGCATTTTAGGAGCAAATGGTATAGTCGGAGCAGGGATACCTATCGCAACTGGATCAGGTTATTCAGCTAAAGTAAGAGGTACAGACCAGGTGACAGTAGCTTTCTTTGGTGATGCTGCCTCTAATCAGGGGACTTTTCATGAAAGTATAAATATGGCTGCTGCTTGGAAATTACCAGTTATTTATGTATGTGAAAACAATTTATATGGGATTTCAGTTGATATACGAAAAGTAACGAATACCAAAGATATAGCTACTCGGGCTTTAGCCTATGATATCCCTGGAGTTATTGTTAATGGTAATGATGTATTAGAGGTTTATAGAGTTACTAAAGAAGCGGTAGAGCGAGCAAGACGGGGTGAAGGCCCCACTTTAATAGAGTGTAAAACTTACCGTTGGAAAGGGCATCATTTAGGGGATCCTGGAAGAGTCTATCGTTTAGAAAAAGAAACGAAGGAATGGATGGCACGTTGTCCTGTTAAAACATATAAAGAGAGATTATTGGATGAGAATGTTGCTAAAGATAAAGGATTAGTCATAATTGAAGGAGATGTAAAACAGATGATAGAAGAAGCTGTTGATTTTGCGATTAAGAGTCCTTACCCCAAAGAAAAAGAAGCTTTTGAAGATCTTTTTATTGAGCAGGAAGGAGTGAAGTAGGATAATGAGAAAAATAACTTATGGTCAAGCAATTTGTGAAGCTATCGATGAAGAAATGGCCAGAGATAAAAATGTCATTTTTTTAGGAGAAGATATTGAAATATTAGGGGGGAATTTTAGGGCTACTCCAGGGTTATACGAAAAATATGGCGGATGGAGAGTTAGAAATACACCTATTTCTGAAAATAGCTTTACTGGTTTAGGATTAGGAGCAGCTTTAACTGGCTTGCGACCCATTATTGAGATTATGTTCTGTGATTTTATGATGCTAGCAGGTGACCAAATAGCAAACCAAATAGCTAAAATACGTTATATGTCAGGTGGCCAAGCGAGAGTTCCCTTAACTA
Organism: Atribacterota bacterium; assembly: GCA_038203565.1. Classification (GTDB taxonomy): domain Bacteria; phylum Atribacterota; class Phoenicimicrobiia; order Phoenicimicrobiales; family Phoenicimicrobiaceae; genus Sediminicultor. The sequence continues at coordinate 1,325 of JBBRDV010000088.1, read as the reverse complement.
TACGTACCACTATGGGAGGAGGACGTTCTACTGCGGCTCAACATTCTCAAAGCCTCCAGGCAATAGTCTGCCATATTCCTGGGTTAAAAGTAGTAATGCCATCTTCAGCTTCTGAGGCCAAAGGTTTATTAAAGACGGCAATACGGGATGATAATCCAGTTATTTTCTTCGAACATAAGATGGAATACAATAAAACTTATGAAGTGCCCGAAAAAGAATATACTATCCCCTTTGGAGTAGCCAATATCTTAAAAGGTGGAAAGGATATTACTATTGTTGGTACTTCTAATCTAGCCCTTAAAGCTCTTCAGGCAGCAGAAGGATTAACCCAAGAAGGGATAGACGCTGAGGTAATTGATCCCAGAACTTTAGTCCCCTTGGATAAAGATACAATAATTAATTCAGTAAAAAAGACCGGGAGATTGCTTATTGTAGATGAAGGATGTGAGCGTTGCGGTGTAGCTGGGGAGATTGCTATGTCAGTTTTAAAAGATGTTTTTTATCATCTAAATGCACCGATCGAACGTCTAACTACTGCTAATATTCCCTTACCTTTTAGTCCTGCTTTGGAATTTCCTCTTATTCCTGATGAAAAGAAGATCTATCAAAAAGCAAAAGATATGGTATTAGGATAGGGAGGTAAACAAATGGCAGAATATGTAATAATGCCTAAATTAGGCTTCAATATGGATAAGGGAACTCTTGTAAGATGGATAAAAAAAGAAGGGGATTTGGTTAAAGAGCAAGAAGTGCTTTTTGAAATCGAAACTGATAAAACTGTTATGGAAGTAGAAGCACAAACTTCTGGTATCTTAAGAAAGAAATTAGTGGCGGAAGGCGAAGAAGTTCCTGTAACTCTCCCTATTGCCATTATAGGTGATAGAGATGAAGATATTAGTAAAATGATTGATGAAGCCTATCAAAAATTAGGAAAATCTGAAATGACAGAAGAAGAATCTAAAGCAGCTAAGAGGTTATCCCAGAGGATCGTGGAGAAACGGGAAATAAAACCGAAAAAAGAAAAAAAAGAATTTAAAAAAATTTCTCCCGGAGCTCGGAAAAAAGCGAAAGAATTGGGAGTAGAAGTGCAGTTAGTGGAAGGAAGTGGCCCAGGGGGAGTTGTGATCGAAAAAGATATATTAGACTATTTTCAATTAAAAAGAGAAACATCTAAAACCCTTATTGAAGAAAAAGAAATAGAGAAAAGAATACCATATGCAGGTATACGAAAAATTATTGGTGATCGACTTTCTCAAAGTAAATTTACTGCTCCTCATGTATATTTTACTATTTCTTTAGATATGTCTAATTCTATAAAATTGTTA
>JBBRDV010000087.1:0-5946 GCA_038203565.1 Atribacterota bacterium | reverse complement strand
AAAGCTTGCTGTATCAAAGTTAAAAGATTTAAATATTGATACCATTATGCTTACCGGAGATAACCGTGAAACTGCCCAGGCTATAGCGCACCGGGTGGGGATAGAAAAAGTATTCTCTGAAGTGAAGCCTCAAGATAAACTAAATATTATTAGAGAATATCAACAGAAAGGTTCTAAAATATTAATGGTCGGAGATGGGATGAATGATGCAGCCTCCCTTAAGGGAGCAGATATCGGGGTAGCTATCGGAGAAGGCGCTGATCTGGCTGTCGATAATGCAGACATGGTTATAGTAAAAGGTGGATTATCCCGAATTGTTGATAGTATTGAAATATCACGAAAGACTTTTCGGATTATTAAACAAAATCTTTTCTGGGCGTTTTTTTATAATAGTATGATGATTCCTTTGGCCATGGCCGGATTTTTACATCCGGCAATAGCTGAAGGAGCTATGGCTTTAAGTTCCATTACGGTTATTTTAAATTCATTAAGAATAAAGTAGAACAATATTTAAGAAGATGATTCTGTCATCCATTTTAAGGGAAACATAATTTTTCGGATTTGTCTACAATGTTCTACTATTCATTTAAAAGATAAAATATTATGAATATGATTCTGATTCTATGTTTATTAAATAGCTAAAAAATAGAAAATATATAAAAAATGGAGGTTTGTCATGAGTAAAAAAATAAAAGTCTATGGAGTTCCCGGCTGTCCTTTTTGTAAAAAAACAAAGGAATTTTTAAAAAACAAGGGCTTGAATTTTGAGGATATCGATGTGGCTGCCGATCATGACCTGGCGAAAGAGATGATTAAAAAATCAGGCCAGATGTCGGTACCGGTTATTGAAATTGATGGAAAAATTGTGATTGGATTTGACAAAAAGAAGATAGAAAATCTTCTAGGGAGTTAAAATATGAAAAAGATTTATGATTTAATAATTATTGGGGCGGGACCGGCCGGGATTACTGCGGCAATATATGCAGCAAGGAAAAAAATGGATATCCTGGTCATTACTAAAGATATAGGCGGACAGGCTTCTTGGAGTGGAGATATTCAAAATTATACCGGATATCAATTTATTTCCGGTCCTGAATTAGCGATTAAATTTGAAGAACATATGCGGAAATTTAATTTCGAGATTAAGGAAAACGAAGAGGTAAAAGAATTAACTTCCAGAAACAAAAACTTATTCATTAAAACAGATAAGGATAATTATCAGACAAAAACAGTTATTGTCGCTTCCGGCAAGAGATCGCGAGAACTTGGCGTTACCGGTGAGAGGAAATTTAGAAATAAAGGTTTAACTTATTGTGCTACTTGTGATGGTCCTTTATTCTCAGGAAGGGATGTAGCAGTAATCGGGGGAGGAAATTCAGCACTTGATGCGGCCTTACAACTGATAAAAATCGCTAATCATATATATATTATTAATTTTACTGATAATCTCACCGGGGACAGAATAATGCAGAAAAAAATAAGAGTAGATAATAAGGTTTCTATTTTTAATAATAGTCGTGTAAAAGAGATTTTGGGGGATTCTTTTGTCCAAGCCATAAAAATAGAGGAGGATAAGGAAGAGAAAATACTCGATGTCCAGGGTATTTTTGTAGAAATTGGCCTAATTCCGAATTCGGATTTTGCGGTTGATTTAGAAAAAAATGAAAGAAAAGAAATTGTAGTAAATCAGCGAAATGAAACGAATATTCCAGGAGTATTTGCCGCTGGAGATGTTACCAATGTGCCGGAAAAACAAATAATCATTGCAGCTGGAGAAGGGGCAAAAGCAGTCCTGAGTGCTTTTCGTTATCTAAGCACCAGGAAATAGAATTAAGAGTGCACTAATATTGAAATAAACGGGAAAATATCTCGGTTGCCTGGAGGTATCTCGAAATATTACGGATATTCAATTAATCAGTGGCGAAAAAAGATTATTAGATTGATTTTTATAAGTTTTTTCAATCCAATAAGAATTACAGAACAAAGATGATTGTACTGGTTAAACATATGGGAGCAAAAATCATAGGCAAATGCTGGGATATTACTATAGAAAAAATTGAAGGTTCAGAAGTTGAAAAGAACGAAGAGCTTGGAAGAACCGAAGAGATTAAGTGGAGAAAATCGCTCAAAGCTTTAATTGAGAAATTACAGGAAATGCAAGTTCTTTTAAAGGAGAAACATGAAGGATTAAAAGGCAATAGCTTATGATAATAAGATAGAAGAAACGAGAAAAGAGATTGCTGCCTTAAACGATAGAATTAAAAAGTTTAATCAAGAGATTTCTCAAAGAACTTTGGGCGTGGAAATTTATTTAGTTCTACATAATGAAGGAATGTCCAAACAATTTAAGAAATTTTGGTTAGAGGGCAAAGTGATAAAAGAAATTGATTATCCTATTTTCTTTGCGATGAACCAAAAATCGCTTATAAATAATAAAGGAGAATATAGATATAATAGAGGAGTTACGGGAAGATTTCTCCTGGATAAATACGGACGCAGTATCATTGACCATGATTTTAATGAAATAGCCGAGGCTTTTGTTAAATTTGCCAAAGAGCAGAATTTTAATTTCTGGGGAGCTTGAAAATATGGCCAGGATAAGTATTGGAAATTATCAGAAATTGAAGTAGTGAAAAGGTTTGATGCAGGACGATATCGCACAAACTTTCTTAAATTAGAGAAAGACCTTGAGAAATTGACTATTATCAGAAAATTAAGGCATCTTGTAGTAGAACCGGTTAGGACAGGATATCCCCCGAGAGATCGAGATATTTGCCAGAATGACATAAGAATTCATTTTTTAAAGACAGATAATTTGAGAGAAGGAATCATTAATTTTGAAAATTCAGATTTTTTGGCTGCCCGAAGTTTATCGGAGGGTGATTACTTAAAATTCAAGAATGTGATAGTAACAATTAGCGGAGCAGACTATGACGTCATTGGCAGGGCGGCGATTTTCTTAGATGATTCTCCACCATCAGTAATCAACCAAAGTATCGCGGTGATAAAAACGGATGAGAATTTGCTCAATCCCTTTTATCTGACTATATTTTTAAACTCCAAATATGGCAGGGAACAGCTTTGGATGCTAAGCAGGCAAACCGGGCAGTTCAACTTAAACTGTAGAGAAGTAGAAGAACTGCAAATTCCCCCACTTGATGCAGATTTTCAGCGGGAGATAGAAACGCTGGTTAAAAACTCTTTTGAGTTGATTGAAAAAACAAAATCCCTTTACTCGCAGGCGGAAAAACTTCTTTTAGAAGGATTGGGGCTGGAAGGTTTTCAAGAAAAATACGAAGTTTCTTATAGGGCTAATCTTTCTAAAGTGTTTGGTGCTCACCATAAGAAATCTCATCACTCATTAAGCAATCACATGAAGCAAAACAGAGAGCAAGAGAATTATGGGAAGAAACATAAAGAAAAGTAATTATAGTTTCATTGCAAAGATATATGATCTATTTTTTATTAGCTCTTATAACTGAAGCCTATAGAATTATAAAAAAAGATGGACTTATGCTGGTTGTTGATTATGTTTTTGATAATGAAACGACTAAATTTGGTCAAATATTAGTCAGGTTAATTGAAGGAATAGCCGGGGGAGAGCATAATAGAAATTTTAAAAACTATATACAGAACAAGGGGCTATCAAGTCTGATAAAAAAGGACAAATTTAAACTTATAAAATGTAATAGAATGTCATCCGGAGCAGTCACTATATCAATATATCAAAAGATACCTCTCTTTTAATTAGGTTTTAATCTTTATCTATGGAGGAAGTAAAATGACCAGATATAGATGTCCAAAATGTAAAATGGAATATGATACTCCCGGGGAATGTGATATATGCAAGGTAACTCTTGAAAAGATAGAAGAAAAGGGAATACCTATGCAAAATAAGCATCATGAAAAACATAAACCTCAAAAATCTGAAGGTCACGAAGTGCACACAGAGCCTATGCATCATGATCATGCTGATCATCACCAGCAAATGGTATTAGATTTCAAAAAAAGATTTATCATATCAGCATTAGTTACCATACCCATTCTTTTGTTGTCCCCCTTAATACAACAGTTATTTAATTTCAGGTTTGGCATTCCCGGAGAAAAATATGTTCTGTTTGCTCTTTCCAGTTTTATATTCTTCTACGGTGGTTGGCCCTTTCTAAAAGGTTTTATTGATGAGTCCAAGAAGAAACAACCGGGCATGATGACTCTGATCGCCTTAGCCATATCAGTAGCCTTTTTTTATAGTTCGGCTGTGGTTTTCGGTCTGAAAGGAAAGTTTTTTTTCTGGGAACTTGCTACCTTAATAGATGTGATGCTTCTGGGCCACTGGTTTGAGATGAAATCTGTTTTAGGAGCTTCCAGGGCACTGGAAAAGCTGGCCCAATTAATGCCGGACACAGCCCACTTAATGGAAGGAAGCGAAATACAAGAAGTCAAAATTTCTGCCTTGAAAAAGGGAGACAAAATCTTAGTAAAAGCAGGTGAAAAAATACCTGCCGACGGTTTAGTGGTCAAAGGCAGCAGTTATATTGATGAATCAATGCTGACCGGAGAATCAAAGCCGGTACATAAAAAGCTGAAAGACAAAGTTATCGGCGGTTCGGTAAATGGAGATGGAGTTTTAGAAGTAAAAGTTGAAGGAACGGGAGAAGAATCCTATTTAAACAAGGTCATTAACCTGGTAAAAGAAGCACAGTCATCCAAATCAAAAACTCAAAGGTTTGCGGACAAAGCAGCAAACTGGCTTACCATCATTGCGGTGACTACCGGAGCAGCAACACTCATTTACTGGTTTATGTATGGGCCCGACCTGGCCTTTGCCATTGAAAGAATGGCCACGGTCATGGTTATTACCTGCCCCCATGCGTTAGGTTTAGCCATACCTCTGGTCACGGCAGTTTCCACTTCCTTGTCAGCGAAGAATGGTCTCCTTATAAGAAATAGAACTGCCTTTGAAAATTCCAGAAAGATAACCACGGTAGTATTTGATAAGACGGGTACGCTTACCGAAGGTAAGTTCGGAGTAAGCCTGGTTAAGGTCACAGATAAAAACTTTGATGAAAAAAAGATGATTCAGTTGGCAGCCTCACTGGAAAAAAATTCTGAACACCCCATTGCCAAAGGAATTATCAATAGAGCCGAAGAACTCAAAGTTAAGACCCTGCCGATATCGGACTTTGAGGTCATAAAAGGACAAGGGGTAAAGGGGAAAGTAGAAGAGAAAAATATTGCCTTGGTTAGTCAAGCTTATGTGAGGAAAAATAATCTCGAAATTCTAAAAGAGATTAAAATGGATGAAAGTGGTACCCTGGTTTATGTTTTACTTGATGACAAGATCATTGGGGTTATCACTCTGGCTGATAAAATTAGAAAAGAATCCTATGAAGCAATAAAGCAGCTACGAAAATTAGACATAAAGTGCTGGATGCTTACCGGAGACAATAAAAGAATTGCCGAAGAAGTTTCCAATGAGTTACATCTTGATGGTTATTTTGCAGAAGTCCTACCCCATGATAAGCTGGAAAAAATAAAAGAGCTGCAGAGTAAAGGTGAATTTGTTGCTATGACCGGAGACGGGATTAATGATGCCCCCGCTCTTGCTCAGGCAGATGTAGGGATTGCTATCGGCTCAGGCACAGATGTCGCTGCCGAGACTGCTGATATTATCTTGGTCAACAGTAATCCTTTGGATGTTACTTCGCTCATCTTATTTGGCAGAGCAACTTATCGTAAAATGATTCAAAATCTCTTTTGGGCAACAGGATATAATGTCATTGCCATTCCTCTTGCTGCCGGAGTATTGTACAATTATGGCATCATCATTTCTCCGGCTATCGGAGCTGCTCTTATGTCTCTAAGTACTATCATTGTGGCTATAAATGCTCAATTTTTATCCATAAGGAAATAAAATAGATTAAATAATATTTTTTATAAGACATT
>JBBRDV010000086.1:0-6038 GCA_038203565.1 Atribacterota bacterium | reverse complement strand
ATTTGTGTCGCTTTTGCTAATCCAATTCCTTTAACTGAGAACAGCTCCTCAATGCTTGCCTCGGATAATTTCTGAAGACTGCCAAATTGCGATAGTAGTTTTTGAGCCGTAACTACCACCGATTCGCCTGCGATACCGCGTCCCAAAATAAGCTGTAATAATTCTTGGACCGAAAGCGCCTGTTCGCCAAACTTAACTAATCGCTCGCGCGGACGCTCTTCTTTGGGTAAATCGTGAATAGTAAATGATTTGCTCATAGTTTTACTTTATAAAATCGTCAACATCAAACGTGTTCGCAATTTTAACCATTGCAAACACGAAAAGGTTTTTTATTACTCCCATTTTTAATTTTAGTCAGTATTATGTAGGCAATATCGACTTTTCTCGTGAATTCATCTTGCGGAAGTTCAAGTTTTGTACTTAAAGACCTAGTCTTTTTTTCTAACTTATTGTTTTGAACATTTTCTATAATAATGATAACATTATATTGTTGATATATAATTTTATTATTATACTAACAAATGAACTGAGAAAAAGCAAAATTTATAAAATCTATCCTTATTAATAAATTTAATCGAGATAAATTAATGTTTAAAACATCTTGTATCGGTAAAGACCATTGCTAGATTATGTTCGTTGGCAGCTTTGATCACTTCCTCATCTCGCTTCGACCCACCGGGTTGAATAATAGCAGTTATTCCTGCTTTGACTGCCTCATCTACCCCGTCTCTAAAGGGGAAGAAGGCGTCAGAAGCCAGATATGAGTCTTTAGAACGTCCTTCAGATTTTCTGATGGCAATGAGAACCGAATCTACACGGCTCATCTGACCGGCACCGACTCCTACTAACTGTTTATCCTTAGTTAAAACAATGGCATTTGATTTGACCTGTTTGACTGCTTTCCAGGCAAATAAGAGTTCTTCCAATTCTTTTTGATCTGGTTTTCTGTTGGTGACTACTCTCAGGTCTTCTATAGTGATTTCCTTTAGGTTTCTATCCTGAACCAGAAATCCACCAGGTATTTTTTTAATATCTTTTATGCTAATATCTCTATTTTTTAAATCTCCTACTTTGATCAAGCGGCGATTCTGTTTCTGTTTTAAGATAGTCAGTGCCTCGTCTTCAAAGTCGGGTGCCAGTACTGCCTCCACAAAGGGAGTTTCATTGATTAAATCAGCCAAACTTGTTCCTACGACCCTATTGATGCCAATAATGCTGCCGTAGGCAGAAAGAGGATCTCCCTGGTAAGCTTTTTGATAGGCCTCTTCAATGGCAGATGCGCTGGCCAAACCACAGGGATTGGTGTGTTTTACAAAGACAACGGTAGGTTCGAAAAAATCTTTCACTATCTCCAGGACCGCTCCTAAATCGACTAAATTGTTAAAAGATAGTTCTTTGCCCCCTAATTGTACTGCGTCTCCCAGATTGGCCTCTTTTACTAATATTTCTTTGTAGAAAGAAGCAGATTGATGGGGATTTTCTCCATAACGCAGGTCTGACACTTTTTCACCCAGTAAATTGAGGGTATGGGGGAAAGAAGTTGATTCTTTCAGTAAATTTTTTCTTAAATATTGGGAAATAATCCCATCATAAAATGAAGTATGTTCAAATACCTCGGCCGCTAATCTTTTTTTAGTCTCCAAAGATACTTCTCCCTGATTTTTCTCTAATTCTTCCAAGATGACAGGATAATCCCGGGGATTGATGACTACAGCCACATCCTGATAGTTCTTGGCTGATGCGCGCAAAAGTGAAGGTCCGCCAATGTCGATATTCTCGATAGCTTCTTCCAATTCCACCTCTTCTTTGGAAATGGTCTTTTGAAAAGGATATAAATTGACCACTACCAGTCCTATTGGTTCTATCTGCTGGGCTGCTATCTGCTCCTGATGGAGGGGATTATCGCTTTTGGCCAATAACCCTCCGAAAATCAAAGGATGAAGCGTCTTGACCCTTCCATCCAATATCTCCGGAAAATGGGTTACTTCGGAAATTAATTTCACGCTGATTTGAGCATCTTTTAGTAGCCGGGCTGTTCCTCCGGTAGAAATAATTTCAATCCCTGATTTTTCCAGACTTTTGGCAAAATCAATAAGTCCTTCTTTATCGGATACGCTGATTAAAGCGTGTTTTATTTTGGTCATTTGCTTTTCTCCTTTTCCTTTATAACCTTGGCGGCAATATCTTTCCGGTAATACATATCTTCAAAATAAATTTCTTTTACCGCTTGATAGGCCTTTTCTTTTGCTTTGGAAATAGTGTCATCCCAGGCGGTTATCCCCAGGACTCTTCCTCCCGAAGTAACAACCTGTTTATCTTGAAATTTGCTGCCGGCATGAAAGGCTATGATATTTTTCATTTTTTCCAATCTTTCTAAACCGCTAATTACTTTTCTTTTCTGATACTTTCCCGGATATCCACCGGAAGCTATCACCACACATACGGCAGCATTATCTTCCCATTCGATATTGATCTGATGAAGCGTATTATCGATGACTGCATTTAATATATCGATTAAATCTGTTTTTAATCTGGGCAAGATGACTTGGGTCTCCGGGTCACCAAAGCGGGCATTAAATTCTAATACTTTGGGGCCTTCTTTGGTTAAAATCAAACCGGCATAGAGGACACCTTTATACTCTTTTCCCTCTTTCTGTAAACCCTTTACGGTAGGCAAGAAAATCTCTTCCAAAACTCTCTTTTCCAACTCATCAGGATAAAAGGGGACCGGAGAATATGCACCCATCCCCCCGGTGTTGGGCCCCTGATCGTGATCAAATATCTTTTTGTGGTCCTGGGAGGAAACCATGGGTACAACCGTCTTCCCATCACAAAAAGCCAAGGTCGATACCTCTTCTCCCTCTAAGAATTCCTCTATGATGACCTGCCTGCCTGCCTCTCCGAATTGTTTTTCATCCATCAGTGTATTCAAAGCATCTCTCGCTTGAAGCAAATTTTTTACAATAAATACTCCTTTGCCGGCTGCCAATCCATCTGCCTTGATTACCAAAGGAAAAGTTTGTTTTTTTATATAATCGAGTGCCTTTTCGCTATTTTGAAAGATTTCATAATTAGCTGTAAGGATATTATACTTTTTCATTAAATGTTTGGAAAAGACTTTACTTGATTCAATTTCCGCAGCCTCTTTGCTCGGACCGAATATCCTTAAACCTTGTTGATTAAATTCATTGACAATTCCCCGGGATAAAGGTAATTCCGGTCCCACGACCGTTAAATCAATTTTTCCCTTTTTGGCAAAATCAGCCAATTTCTCTATACTGTCTGCATCGATATTGACACATTGGGCTAACTTGGAAATTCCTGCATTACCCGGGGCGCAATAAATTTGAGAAACTTTTGGGCTTTGGTTAATCTTCCATACCAGAGCATGTTCTCTTCCTCCGCTGCCAATAACCAGTACTTTCATTCCCACTCTACCTTCTTATAAAAATGATGATTATTTGATAAAGACTCTTCTTCCTTTAATCACCAATCTACCTTCACAAAATAATTGAATTGCCTGGGGATAAATTTGGTGTTCTTCTTTTAAGATCTTCTCGGCCAAAGATTCCTCGGTATCATCATCGCTCACTTCTACTGCCTTTTGCAGGATAATTGGACCGGAATCTATTCCTTCATCCACAAAGTGAACGGTACATCCGGAAATCTTTGCCCCATACTCCACGGCCTGTTTCTGGGCATGTAATCCCGGGAAAGAAGGGAGCAAGGCAGGATGAATATTCATGATCTTATTTTGATAGGTTCTGATAAAATAAGGGCTCAAAATTCTCATATAACCGGCCAGAACCACCAGGTCAATTTTTTTCTCTTTCAGGGTTTTGATGATCTCTTTATCGTAATCTTCCCTGTTTTTAAATTCCTTAAAATCAATATACCGGGTATCGATAAGATATTGCTGAGCTCTTTTAAGGGCAAAGGCATCCGGATGATCGCTCATCACCATTTTAATTTCCCCTTCAATTTTACCATCTTCAATGGCTTCAATAATCGCTTGTAAATTTGTTCCCCTGCCTGAAGCCAAAACTCCGATATTTATCATCATTTTCTCCTTAATGACAACTTTGGTGCCTGGCACCAAAGTTGTCATTTATTCCCTTTTTATCACTTTACCGATAAGGTAAGAATTGTATTCTGCCATTTTAAGTTCATCCATCATTTTCGAAGCGTCATTTGGGGAAACAATTAATACCATACCTATCCCCATATTAAAAGTCCGATACATCTCTCCATCAGAAATTTCTCCTTCTTCTTGAATAAAAGTAAAAATAGAAGGTGTAGGCCAGCTTTGTTGGTCTATCCGAACTGAAATTTCTTTAGGTAAAATACGGGGAATATTTTCTACTATCCCTCCTCCGGTGATGTGAGCTATTCCTAATATTTTATATTTTTCCAACAAATGTAAAACCGGGGAAACATAAATTCTAGTAGGTCTAAGCAATTCTCTGCCCAAAGGTTTCTCGAAAAAGGGTAGTTTATCGTCCATTTTATATTTTTTAGATTCAAATAAAACCTTCCTCACCAGGGAAAAACCGTTACTGTGTAATCCGTTAGAAGCAATGCCTATCACCGAATCTCCTTCTTGAATCTCTCGGCCATCGATTATTTCACTTTTCTCCACAACTCCCACGGCAAAACCGGCTAAATCATATTCACCTTCTGCATAAAATCCGGGCATCTCTGCAGTTTCTCCGCCCAGTAAAGCACAACCTGCTATTTTACACCCTTCAGTCACTCCTTTTACAAGTTCGACAACCACTTTTTCTGATAGTTTCCCAATGGAAATATAATCCAGAAAAAATAAAGGTTTTGCCCCGCAGGTAATGATATCATTCACCGACATGGCCACTAAATCTATACCAACCGTGTCATGTTTATCAAGAGCAAAGGCCAGCTTTAATTTGGTCCCTACTCCGTCAGTTCCGGAAACCAAGACCGGTTCTTTATATTTATGCTCTGCCAAAGAAAATAATCCGCCAAATCCACCGATGCCACCTAACACTCCCAGAATAGAAGTTTTACTGATCAATGGTTTTATTTTTTCAACTATCTGATTGGCCAGGCTAATATCTACCCCAGCATCTTTGTAAGATTTACCCATCAGCAAAATTTTCCTTTCTTTAATTAGCATCCTCTCGGGCTCGATGCCTGCCTGTGCGTTCCCGCACCTGTCTGCGTACGGATACGCACAGGCAGGCGCAGACAGGAATCGAATCCCTACACATCACTCATTACTTCTTTTTTGACTTCTATTTTCTTCACTATATACTAAATACTATATACTATTTTACGTCGGGTACTTCCCATTAAAACAAGCTAAACAAAAATTATCAGCAGGGATTTTATCAAAAACACTGCATAGCCCTTCTATACTCAAATAACCCAGACTGTCTGCTTCTATCCACTTTTTCGTCTCCTCTAAGGTATGATTTGAAGCTCTTAAATGTTCTCTATTTGGCGTATCTATCCCGTAAAAACAGGAGAAGAAAATAGGCGGAGAACTTATTCGAACATGAACTTCCCTCGCTCCTGCATCTTTTACTAACTTTACAATCTTTCGGCTGGTAGTTCCCCGGACAATGGAATCATCGATCAGTATCACTCTCTTACCCTTTATTATTTCTTTAATGGGAGATAGTTTTATTTTCACGCCAAAATCCCGAATTAATTGTTCGGGTTGAATAAAAGTTCTCCCGATATAACGGTTCTTAATCAAACCTTCTTCATACGCAATACCTGATTGATCTGTATAACCGATGGCTGCAGAAATGCCTGAATCTGGAACAGGAACTACTATATCTGCTTGCACTGGATATTCCCGGGCTAATCTTCGACCCATTTTTTGCCGGCTTAAAGCTACATTTTCTCCGTATATATTACTATCCGGACGAGCGAAATAAACAAACTCAAAAATACAAAGAGCTTTCCTATTATTTGGTAATATTTTGGTAGATCTCATTCCTTCTTTATCAATTACTACCATCTCTCCCGGTTCCACTTCCCGAACAAATTCAGCGCCA
>JBBRDV010000085.1:0-6145 GCA_038203565.1 Atribacterota bacterium | reverse complement strand
TTCACTAAACGGGTTTACCTGGAATCTAATGACTCGGTCAATTCTCAGGTGGTAATTACCGTTTCCGGGTTTATTAAAGAAAAAGATAAACTTGCAGCACAGATTCAGCCTCAGCCTCAACTCCAAACTCCTTTTTCGGTTGGGATATCCTATTTCGGCCAAGGAGAATACGATAAAGCTATTACTGAATTTGAAAAATCAATTGAATTGGACGAAAACCATACAGAAAGTTACTATTACCTGGGGCAATGTTACCTGCAAAAAGGGATTATAGAATATAATAACAAAAATATTTTAACAGCCTACAGTCTATACCGAAAGGCTAATAAGTTCGCGGAGCAAGTCATCCCTCAGTATGAAAAAATTATCGAAAATAATCCGAAAGATTTAAATAGTTATCTCAAGCTAGGTTATATTTATGAAACCAGAAGCATAGTCCCTTTTATTGATGAGTATGATGAGGCTTTAGAATATTATTTGCAGGCCTTAGATTTAGCAGTAAGCCCTTCTTCAGCAGGGAATGCGGGAATTATTACTTACCTTAATATCAGGGTGGGATGTATATATTTTCAAAAGAAAAAATTTTCTCAAGCTATAGAATATTTGGAGAGTGCGGTAAAAATGTCTTCTCGTAATGTAGAAGCTTACTATTATTTGGGATTATCTTATGATAAGATAGGTGAAATAGAAAAAGCTCGAGAATTCCTTTCCCGAGTGATTGAACTTGCCCCTCAATCGGAGTTTGCTCAGGAAGCGGAAAAAGAATTAAAGAAATTGGGTAAATAAAAATGTTTGTTAAAGAACCGTGGAGGTTTTATCAGTGTTACTATTAATTAGAAATTTTGAAAAAATAAAAAATGACAAAGGACCGTTCCCTGTCATTTTATTATTCTTATTATTGTGTTTTCTCCTACTATTAAATGGCTGTTTATTTTCACCTTTATCTAAAGGCTCGGTGGAAGGCTATATTCATGAAGAGACAGTTATTGATACCCGCCCCTTAGAAGGAGCCCTGGTCAGCATTACCGGCTCTTCCAATACTGCCCTTACCGATGCGGAGGGATATTTCAGGATAGATGAAGTATCAATAGGTACGCGAACTTTGACTATTGCCAAAGAAAATTATATTACTTACCAAATCTTAAGTATTATAATAAAAGAGGGTGAAGTTACTTTGATAGATAATGGTAATCCTATCAGTATTTGGGCAGTTGATGACAAATATCTCTTTGATGGAGGAATTCTCTATTATAATTCAGGCGAATATACAAATGCCCTTACTACTTTTCAGCAATTAGTTAATGACTTACCTGACAGTCAATATGCCGATGATGCTCAATATTATATTGCCCTTATTAATGAAAAAAAATTGGGCTACTATATTCAAGCCCTCCTCGAATACCAGGAATTAATTAACAATTATCCCGACAGCCCCTATGCTGATGATGCCCAACTAGGGATAGGAAATTGTTACTATGTAACTTATGATTATTCTCACGCCATTGAGGCATATCAGAAATTAATAGGTGATTACCCCGAGAGTTCTTTGCTGGCCCTTGCTCAATACAGTATTGCTCAAAGTTATCGGAAATTAGCAAATTATGAACAGGCTATCCTCGAATTTAATAAAGTTATAGAGAACTATCCCGAGAGCGATTATGCTGCGCCCGCTCAATATTATATCGGCTATTCTTACTATGAGGTAAAAAATTATAATCAGGCGATTTTAGAATTTCAAAAAGTTATAGATTATTATCCTGAGTCTACCTGGCCAGGCGAATCAGACAGGCTTATTGCCCCTTGTGCCCAATACTATATCGGTTGGTGTTTAGGAGAGAAGCTTGGACAATGGGATGATGCTATCTCTGCTTTTCAAAAAATAATCGATGATTATCCAAACAGCACCTGGAGCAGTGGTAGTGAAATTCCTCCGGATGCCCAGTATCAGATTGGCTGGTGTTATGAACAACTCGAACTATGGTGTGAGGCAATTGATGCCTATCAGTTAGTACTAGATATATATCCTGGCACTACCTGGTCTAATTGGGCAGAGGTGAGGATCAATGCAATAAGCGAAAATTGCCCGCTAGAAAATCGGAGAATTTTCTAAATGAACGATCTTAAAATAATAGAATCCTGCCTTCTGGGAAATACTCAAATGTTTTCCCGGTTGATAGATAATTATAAAAATATGGTTTATAATTTAGCCTATCGGATGAGCAATAATTCCCAGGAAGCGGAAGACATTTCTCAAGAGGCTTTCCTGCACACCTATCAGTCTCTGGCACGTTTTAATCCTTCTTACAAATTTTCTACCTGGCTCTATCAGATTACTTTAAATATTATCAGGGATAAATACAAAAAAAAAGAGATAGATTATGTTTCTCTGGATACTCCGGTAGAGACAGACGATTCAGAATTTTATCCCCAGCCTGCGGATCTAAGCAATAATCCGGAGCAGATTATTGCCCAAAAGGAGAGCCTCCAGACCATTCAACAGGCCATCTATTCTCTGCCTCTAAAATTCAGAGAAGTTATAGTGTTACGTCACTTACAAGACCTTTCCTATATTGAAATAGCAAATATTCTCAAATTACCACAGGGCACAATAAAAGTTCGTCTCTACCGCGCCCGCGAACAATTAAGAAAAATTTTGGAAAATGATCACTAGAGCTCGATTTCCTCCCCATCGCAGGAGGAGGATTAAGGTGGGGGTGTTAAATTGAAACTTTTACCCGACATTTTCGTATTATATTATACAAGCGAGCAATTTTTGACTCGTAACTTGTAACTAAAAACTAAAAAACCTTGCGGAGCAAGAAAATGAACTGTCAAAAAATCATAAAACTATTAAATCCATATGTAGACCAGGTACTGGATGCAGAATCCACTCAAACTGTAGAAGCACACTTAAAATCCTGCCCGGCCTGTCAAGATGAATATCTAAAATTGAAAGAAATGGTTGCTTCTTTGAATTTACTTCCCCAGGTAAGTACCCCTCAAAATCTTACCCAAAACATCATGGCGAAGATTTCACAAGAAGAAATTCAGATTCAATCTTCCTGGATAGAACGCTTAAAAAAACAAATTTCTTTTCCGCGGCTTTCCTTCCGTCTGGCCGGTGCAGCAGCTGCAGCAGGACTAATCCTATTTTTTGCCTTTACTTTTATCTTTAATGCACCTGTTACTTCTCCTGTCTGTTCGGCTGAAGTGCAGTTTTCTTTAAGAATTAACGATAATAAAACGCATACTGTAGCTATTGCCGGAGATTTTAACGGCTGGAATCCCCAGGCGAATACTTTAGAAGACCCCGAGGGAGATGGTATCTGGACCGGGACTCTTAAATTAGAACCGGGCAGATATGAGTATATGTTTGTTATGGACGGAGAAAAGTGGCTTCCCGATCCCAATGCCCTTCGTTACGTTAAAGACGGATTCGGCAATAAAAATGCCATATTAGAAATAAACAATTGCACTAATACCTAAAAACAGTATTTAGTATATAGTATATAGTGGAAGAGATAAGAGTTGGAAGATACCGGCAGCTCATCAGATTGAATGAACTTGTATCTTGTAATCTAATCGGTTAATCGGTAAATTGGTAATTTAATACATTGGTGAATTGGCAAATCGGTGAATTGGCAAATTAATACATCGGTTAATCGGTAAATTAATTTATTGGTGAAATAAATGATGAAACTGAAAAAAAACAAATTAATATTATCCTTAATAACCTTACTCACGATATTCTGTTTTGCTGTTTCTGCTTTTTCGGCGGAGACATCAACCATGAATGAACAGATAGAACAATTAAAAAGTATTTTAGGTTCTTCTTATTCAGCTTTTCAGACCACCATGCTTTTAAAAAGTGCTCAGAATTTAATTGAATCGGGGATAACCTTTGAAGATACCAAAAACATTATTTCAAATAGCCTAGAAGAATCAATCGATGCCTATAGCGTAAAGAAAGTCTTTGATGTTATATTGGATACCCAGCAAGAAGGCTTACCTACCGAGCCGCTGATCAACAAGGTAAACGAAGGATTTGCCAAGAATGTAAATAAGAGCGTGATCATTTCAGTTCTTTCCGCTAAAGCAGAGAATTTGAAGAAAGCTAATGAGATCTTAAATGAAGCCCTGCAAGAGGGTCTGGAGATTAATGGTGAAAAAGAGATGCTTGGAATATTGGCCGACAGCCTGGAAAATGATGTTCCTGATGAATCTCTATCCTGGCTGGTAAAGACGGGAACTACCGAAGGTAAAAGTATCACGGAAATATCTGAGATAAGTGAAGAACTAAGCTTTTTAAGCTTATTGGCCACTGATTCAGGTTTATCCTCAGAGGAAATTTCTCTTCTGTTTAAGAAGGCGATAGAAAACAGCACTAATATCGGGGAAATTTGTGAAAATATTCAAACCAGTTTAGAGACGCAGATTAGTACTGCCAAAATAGAATCAGGAGGAATAAAACCCTCTACCACTTTAGGTAGTGGAACTTCACCTGCATCTTTGACCGGAAGCGAGACTACCATTGGAGGAACTCCTACGGAAGAGGTAGGGGAAGCTCCTACCGAAACAGGCGGAGCGCCTGAACCATCCACTCCACCGACAGAAGAGTCTCCTTCGCCTCTAGAAAATTGATATACGTTCTTTGAAAATTAAAAAATATTATAAAAAAATTAGCAAAAAAGAAGGATTTTTTATCTAACATGTCGAATATAATTTAAATAGTATTTAGTATAATGAATTTTTAAAGAAAAGGCTAAAAAAAGGTTAAGAAAACTTACTTAAAAGAGGGGAGAAAATGAAACTAATAAAGATAATAGTTGAGAAACATCTTGAGGGATATGTGGCATACCCTTTGGAATTAAAGGGTGTAGTGGTTGGGGAAGGCGATACTTATGAGGAAGCACTTTCAGACGTAAAATCAGCTATTAAATTTCATATAGAAACTTTTGGGAAAGAGGCTTTTGAAACAGAAGAAGTTATAGAGACCTTTGTTGAAGAAGTAGTAGTGTAATGAAATTTCCAAAGGACGCTTGATTGTGTTAAAGAATTTAGGCAACGAAAGTAAGGAGGAAGACATGATTAAAAAGACAGCAGCTATTAAAGAGATGGTTTTTGATGGTTTTGATAAGTTGTCAAAAAAACGAAAAAAAGAAGTAGCTGATTTTATTTCTTATTTGAAAGCAAAAGAGGAGCTCGAAGCAACAAAGGAAATTATTAAGGATAAGGATTTCTTGGAAAGTATTATGAAAGGTGATGAAGATTTTAAGATAGGACACTTCAAAAAATGGTCTGAAGTTAGAGAAAATGTATGAAGTCTATATATCTCGTGAAGCTGAAAAGCACTACAAGAAATTAGACAAACGAAGCAAAGTAAGAATAAATAATTCTATAAGTAGTATTAGTAAGAGACCACTCTCAGGAGTACATATAAAAAAGCTCTGGGGCGAATTAGAAGGAAAGTATCGATATGCTATAGGTAGCCTTAGGATAGTTTATGAGGTTGATACCAAAAATAAGGTAGTGAAAATAAAAGCAATTAGAAGTCGAGGAGATGTGTACAAAAAGTTTTAAAAGGTTTAATAAAGATTAACTGTAGACTAAAAACTATAAACCAAAAACTAAAAACTATTTAAAATTGAAACTTTTCTTGACTTTTATCGTACCATTTATTAGTATGTAATATATAGTAAATAGTATTTAGTAGGGGTTGGATTCATCCGACCCGGTTTTACTAACGACTAACGACTATATAAAGCGGTAGTTTCTTAACCCGTATCAGGTCGAGATGTAAAGTGTTTGTGAAATAAAAGGAGTAAAAGCTCCTCTCATAAACAGCGAGACTAAGGAGCTATTTTAAAACAGAAATTAAAATTAGTTAATTTCGCGAAATTAAATAATAACAGAATTTTTTTCAAAAAACGAAAGGAGAAAAAAATGAAAAAATTATTATTAGTACTTTTAGTCGTAGCACTCGCCTCTTTACTCATGGTCGGCTGTATGCCCACCACACCAGCTGAAGGCGAAGGCGAAGGCGAAGGCGAAGGCGAAGTCGTAGCAGGCGTGGTTATTTCGGATTCAGTAAAGGTTGGTGACTATACCTATATCAGTGAAGGAAATCATACTATTACCGCTACCT
>JBBRDV010000084.1:0-6364 GCA_038203565.1 Atribacterota bacterium | reverse complement strand
TAAATGAGGGTGACCTTATTGCGGAAATCCCTAAGGGGAAATTAGGTGCTCGATTACATGCAAGCATTAAAGGCAGAATAACTTATATTGACGAGGTAAGGATTATTATTAAAAAATAATAATGAAAGACAGGTAAGATATGGATATAATCGTTCTTGGAGTATTAGAATTTAATAGCATAGCAGTAGGGATAAAAGCTTTAGACGGCATAGTAAAAGCTGCCTCGGTGAAAGTAATAGATGCGAGGACAATTTGTCCGGGAAAATTTGTCATTCTTTTTACCGGTGATGTGGCAGCAGTTGATGCTTCTCTTAGCGCTGGTAAGGAAATTGGAGAAGGTTACATCGTTGACGAATTATTTATTACCAATTTACATTCTCAAATTATTCCGGCAATTATCGGTACGGTTGAATGCAAGATTTGGGATGCGGTGGCTGTAGTAGAATCTTTTTCGGTAGTTGCCAGTATTGAAGCTGCCGATATAGCTGCCAAGACTGCCAATGTTTTAATTAACGAGATTAGATTGGCTGCGGGGATGGGTGGTAAGTCTTATATTAAAATGATAGGGAATATAGATGAGGTGGAAGCTGCAGTCAAGGCAGCAGTTAAGATTATAGGTGACAAAGGTCTGCTTTGTAAAGAGGTCATTATCCCCAACCCCCACCCGGAAATTAAACCTTATTTTATTTATTAAAGATAAAACAGAAATTTACACATAGGTGGTAAATTATGGAAATAAACGAAAAAGATTTGAAATTAATAATTAAAAACGTACTTGATAAATTAGAAAGTACCAAAAGTGATAAAAAAATATTAGATAGTTCATTAAGCAGAACTTCAGGGCAGGATGGAATTTTTGAAGAAGTAAATGCTGCTGTCGATGCTGCTGAAACTGCCCATCTTGAACTGATTAAATTAACCTTAGATCAACGTAGAGAGATTATTCGAAGTATACGTAAAATAATTATGAGTAATCTGGAAGAAATTTCTAAATTGGCTGTAGAGGAAACAACTTTTGGCAGAGTAGAAGATAAGATTGAAAAAAATAGATTGGCTGCTTTAAAAACGCCGGGAATAGAAGATCTTGAGCCTACAGCCTACTCCGATGATAATGGCATGACCTTGATGGAACGAGCAGCTTACGGGGTTATCGGTTCTGTTATCCCCTCTACCAACCCTACTTCTACAGTTATTAATAATGGAATAAGCATGATTGCTGGTGGAAATAGTGTGGTTTTCAATCCCCATCCTGCAGCAAAAAAAAGTTCCTGCTTTACTGTTTCCTTGATTAATCAGGCGATTGTAAAAGTTGGCGGTCCTCCTAATGTTCTATGCGCTATTGCTAATCCGACTATCGATTCAGCCCAAACTTTAATGAAACATCCTAAAATTAGATTACTGGTAGTAACCGGTGGTCCGGCAGTAGTTAAAACAGCTATGAACAGTGACAAGAAAGTCATTGCTGCTGGTCCCGGAAATCCTCCCTGTGTTGTTGATGAAACTGCCGATTTAGTTAAAGCCGGCTGTGATATTGTGAATGGAGCAGGATTTGATAATAATATTGTCTGTATATGTGAGAAAGAAATTTTAGCTGTTTCTCAAATTGCCGATAAATTAAAAGAAGAGATGATAAAAAATGGCGCTTATGAACTAAAAGGTGAGCAGATTGAAAAGGTTACTAAATTGGTAATTGCTGACCCGGGAAAGCCCGGACATGAAGGAGCACCGAACAAAGAATATGTGGGGAAAAATGCCAGTGTAATCGCCCGGGATATCGGGTTAGACATTTCTGATCAAACCAAAATATTACTTTGCGAAGTGGACCGTTATCATCCATTGGTCTGGACCGAACAGCTTTTACCGGTGATTCCTCTGGTTCGCTTTAACCATGTTGATGAAGCTATAGATTTTGCGGTGCAGTGTGAGCATAATTTCAGGCATACTGCCTCTATTCATTCCCGTAATATTGCTACACTTTCCAGGATGGCCCGATTAATGAACTGTTCTCTCTTTATAAAAAATGGACCGTGTTATAGCGGATTAGGATTCGGAGGTGCCGGTTATACTTCCTTTACTATTGCTACTCCTACCGGAGAGGGATTAACCCGAGCAAGAACTTTTACCCGGGAAAGACGTTGTATTCTGGTAGGTTATTTTAGAATTGTTTAAATTAATTTTTATTGGCTGAACATTTGGAGGTTAGAGATGAAATTAGGAAAAGTAATTGGTAATGTTGTCTGTACCCAGAAAGTAGATTCCTTTCAGGGTATAAAACTATTATTAGTACAGCCTCTTAATGAAAAATTAGAAGAAATTGGTGATCCTGTAGTGGCTTGCGATACGGTTCAGGCGGGTATAAATGACATTGTCTTCTATGAAGGCGGCAGAGAGGCGGCTTTAGGACTTAAAAATTGGTTCAACCCTTCTGATCTGACTATTATGGGTATAGTTGATCAGGTAAATATTGGAGAGTAATTATGATTTTAGGTAAGGTAATCGGTAATGTAGTTTCAACTATAAAGCTTCCGGTTTATCAAGGATATAAGATTTTAATCGTTCAGCCGGTGAATGATAAAGAAGAGCCGCAAGGGGAAAGTGTTTTAGCTTTGGATACTGTCCAGGCAGGGGTGGGAGATACGGTCCTGGTGATTGATGAAGGCAATTCTTCTCGTTTGATTATGAACAACTCGACTGCCCCGGTTAGGACAGTGATTGTAGGAATTGTCGATGCAATTGAATAAAGTTTAGAATAAGGTAAAAGAAAATGACTGATAGTATCAATAGAATAAAAATTATCCAGAATGTGGTTAGTGGATTGTATTCTACCACTACGCCCGAAAAAGTCCAACCTATCCCCAATAATATTCGGGATAAAGTGGGGTGTGTTGCTATTGGTTCAGATCATGGTGGATTTGAGGCCAAAGAAATTATTAGAGATTATTTGCGTTCTATTGGTTATCGAGTTACAGATGTCGGAACTTTTAGTAAAGATAGTGTGGATTATCCTGATTTTGCTCTTAAAGTAGCCAAGAAGGTGGCCAGCGGGGAATGCGAAAGAGGAATTATGATCGATGGAGCTGGAATTGGCTCTTCAATGGTCTGTAATAAAGTTAAAGGGATAAGAGCAGCCCTGTGTTATAACCCGAAAACTATTATAAACAGCAGAGAACACAATAATGCCAATGTTTTAACTTTGGGTGGCCCATTACACACTCCGGATGAATTACGCGAAATGGTAAAACTCTGGTTAGAAACTACTTTTGCTGGCGGAAGACATTGGAAAAGAGTTAATAAAATAATGGCTATAGAAAGAAATCAATAAAAATATGAAAAAAAGAGGTTTAAAATTATGGATATAGATAAGATGGATAAAAAAGAATTAATAGATAAGATTAGTGATGAAATAATATCAAAGTTAAAGAAAACATCTTTTTCTGATAATCTTTCTTTTAAATCTGATTTGGGTAATAAAAACATACAGGGTTCTTCTGTGGGTTGCAAGATACAAATTAACACACCTGCTGACCTCGCACCTTATATTGACCATACTTTATTAAAGCCTGACGCAACAGAAGCTCAGGTGAAAAAATTATGCGAAGAAGCCGTTCAGTATGGTTTTTGTACGGTTTGTATTAATCCTTCCTGGGTGGTTTATTGTTCCAGGAAATTAAGGGGGACCGGAGTTAAAGTGTGCGCTGTCGTGGGATTTCCGTTGGGGGCAACAGACAGCAGGACCAAGGCTTACGAGACTCGTAATGCCATAGAAAACGGAGCAGATGAAATAGACATGGTGATTAATGTAGGTGCTTTAAGAAATGGTGATCTAAAGACTGTGGAAGCTGATTTAAGAGCAGTATTGACAGCTTGGAGGAAGACCACGACTACTAAAGCAATTATTGAAACTTGTTTACTATCAGACGAGGAAAAAGTAATAGCTTGTCAATTAGTAAAAAAAGTTGGTTACGATTTTGTAAAGACCTCCACCGGTTTTTCTACTGCCGGTGCTACTGCCCATGATGTTGCTCTGATTCGCAGGACAGTAGGTCCTAAAATGGGAATTAAAGCAGCAGGCGGAATCCATACTTACGAAGATGCTTTATTAATGATTCGCTCTGGGGCAACCCGGCTGGGATGTAGTGCCAGTGTAAAGATTGTCAGTGTCTGATATTATTCTGATATTATAAAGAATAGATTAGTCGAGGATGATAAAGAATGGAAGAGCAAGACTATAAAAATCTTGTAGATATGATAACTGAAACGATTTACAAAGCAATAAAACCGAAAGAAGAATCATTTAATCTTTTCTCTATCCCCGTAGAGATATCCAATCATCATGTTCATTTAACCAGGGATTCCTTGGACATTTTATATGGAAAGGGTTATGAGCTTACTAAATTACGTGATTTATCTCAACCCGGAGAATTTGCCAGTAATGAACAGGTGAGTATAGTTAGCGCGAATATGAAAGTTATTGAAAAGGTAAGAATTCTTGGACCCCTGCGAGAATATACTCAAGCAGAATTATCGATTACCGATGGATATTTTTTAGGATTAGAACTTCCTACCAGAATATCGGGGAATACAAAAGGCTCTCCGCCCCTTATTTTTATCGGACCAAAAGGCGTTTTAACTCTTTCAGAGGGAGCTATTCGAGCCGCGCGACATATTCATATGACTCCTAAAGATGCGGAATCTTATCAGGTAAAAAATGGTGACCGAGTGAAGGTGGAAGTTTCAGGAGAACATGGAGTTATTTATAAAGATGTAGTAATCAGGGTTTCGCAAAAAAGCAAATTAGCCCTTCATCTGGATACAGATGAAGCCAATGCCGGTAATGTAAGTGGAACCGGCTTCGCAAGAATTTTATAATCATAAAAAAAAGAGAGATGGAATATGGTGAGTAAAAATAATCGGACTAATTATATATTAAATAGATTATCTATTGATGGTTTTGCAAACATCAAAGATTTGTCTAAAAGATTAAAAGTTTCAGAGATGACCGTCAGAAGGGATCTCAGGGAATTATCTAAGGAAAATATTGTTGCTCTTATTCCAGGGGGAGCTGTTCTAAAAAGAAATTCCCCGGTTAATACAGATGAAGAAAAGTATCTAATTCAAACTGCAGAATCCGTGATGTTAGAAGAGAAGATTAAAATTTCTCGAAAAGCAGCTTCTTTAGTAGACCCTAATGATGTGATTATTATAGATACCGGCTCTACTACCGAAAATCTCCCTAAATTTATTCCGGAAAATATACCCCTAACCGTTATATGTTATACTCTAAATATTTTGTTTAATGTATATGAAAATAAGAATTGGAAACTAATATTCCCCGGAGGTTATTTTCATGACGATACTCTAATGTTTGAGAGACCAGAGGGGATCGATATGATAAAGAAGATAAGAGCCAATAAAGCCTTTATTTCAGCTGCAGGTGTATCTGAAAAATTAGGAGTTACCTGTGCTACTGATTATGAAAAGGAAACCAAGAAAGCAGTTATTGAATCTTCGGATACTAAAATTTTATTAGTAGATTCTTCAAAATTTGGGAAAATTAAGATTTCGCACTTTGCAGACCTTACTGATTTTGATATGGTTATCACTGATTCAGGAATTTCCAAAGAGTATGAAGAAATTATTAAAAATATTGGTATTAAATTATATATTGTTTAAAATAAGAAAAGATAAGAATTAGAAAAATCACCATCTATTAGATTAGAAAAAAGAGGAGGGCAAAATGAGAATATTTGGCGGAGTTTTTATGGGAATTGTATTTTTGACAGTAGGTATAATTTTACTTCTGAATAGTTTTTTTAATTTTAATATCAATATATTTAAATTAACCATAGGAATTCTTGTTGTCTTGTTCGGAGTATTTATCCTTTTTAATGGTTTTGTTTTTCAAGATAGCAGAAACATTGTCTTTAGAGAAGGAATCATCAGGGTTTCAGAAGTTCAAAATGAATATAATATTATATTTGCTTCAGGCACAATCGATTTATCAAAAGTAAAGATAGAAAATGAGGTAAAGAAAATAAAGATTAATACCATATTCGGAGAGGGAAAAGTTATCCTTAATCCTGATGTCCCAACATTGATTAAAGCGAGTTCTGCCTTTGGTGAATTGGAATTACCGGATAGATCATCAGTGATATTTAGTTCCCAAAAATATAAAATAGGCGATATTAGCACTAATAAAGGATATTTAAAAGTTGAAGCAAGTGCAGTATTTGGTAAACTGAAAATTATTACTACTAATTAATTTCTTACTTCTGTCTTCTGTTTTTTAAATTCTATCGCATCGACTCATCACTTATTACACATTACTGCATTATACACTTCACGCTATAAAGATGCATTGCAT
>JBBRDV010000083.1:0-6384 GCA_038203565.1 Atribacterota bacterium | reverse complement strand
GGTCTGGCTCTCTTCTTATATGGGATGCAAACTACCAGTGAAGGCTTAAAGAGTACCTTCGGGAATAAATTAAAACAGTTCCTAAGCACCCTGTCCAAGAATAAATTAATCGCTTTATTAACCGGTATCGTACTTACTTTTACTATTCAGAGTAGTACCGCCGCTTCTGCTTTATTGGTAAGTCTGGTAAATACCGGGATTATGAGTTTAAGTCAGATTCTCAGTATCTTGCTGGGAACAAGTATGGGGACAACTCTTACCACCCAAATAATCGCCTTTAAAGTGTCCGACTATGCCCTTTTGATAATTGTTCTTGGCTTTGGTCTAAAACTTTTGGGAAAAAAGAGAAAACAGAGATTTATAGGCAATATCTTACTGGGTGTAGGTTTTATCTTTTTGGGAATGAAGGTGATGTCTGAATCAGTTTTCCCTCTCAAAGACCACACCCTTTTTAAGGAAACGCTAATTAATTTAGAACACATTCCTTTATTAGCCTTACTCGCCTCTGCCTTATTTACCGGTCTAATCCAGAGCAGTACTGCTACTATGGGTTTAACTATTTCGCTGGCTATGCAAGGTTTAATTTCATTAAACTTGGCGGTACCTATAATCTTGGGCTCACATTTAGGCTCCTGTTCCACCGTCCTTTTTGCCGGTATCGGAGCTTCCAGGAGTGCAAAAAGGGTGACTTTAGCAAACTTATTATTTAAACTGGTAGGAGTTATTGTATTTTTCTTACTCACTCCCTCTATAATTTTTCTGGTACAGAAGTCTTCGGTAAATTTGTCCCGACAAATTGCTAATGCTCATGCCTTAATCATTGTGGGTAATGCCTTGATTTTTCTTCCTTTTACTGAAAGGTTTGCCGAATTTTTAGAAAAGATCATCCCTAAAACAGAAGAAGTGGAATCCTTGCAAAAACCAAAATTCTTAGATTCGGGTGCTCTTAATACCCCGGAGATTGCCTTCTATCTGGCCAGCAAAGAGGTGTTGCGAATTTCTAATGCTGTAGAAGAGATGGTAATAGATATTATGCAGGTATTTACTGATAATGATGAAAGACTACTGGATAAAATAAGTGCGCAAGACATGATTGTGGATAATCTCTCTCGAGAAATAACCAAATATTTAACCAAGATAAGTTTTGAAACCCTCTCTGAGGAACATTCTAAAGAAGTATTTAGATTATTGTACATTGTCGATGACCTGGAACATATCGGAGATTTGATAGATAAAAATTTGATTCCTTTGGTAGAAAAAAAGATAGACCACAGTCTGGTATTTTCTGAAAAAGGAGTAGAAGAGATTAAAAATATGCATCAAAAGGTTTACAACAATCTTCGAAATGCTATTGGGGCTTTTGCTCTCCAGGACCAAAGGATGGCTCAAAAAGTAATCGACCAGAAAGAATATATCGATTCCTTGGAAATAACTTTACGCAAGACTCATATCAACCGCTTAAATGTAGGGATAGAGCTTTCCCAAAAGACCAGCGGCGTTCATTTGGATCTAATCAATGTCCTTAAAAGAATAAATGATCACTCTTTCTCAATCGCCCGGGCAGTAGTGGGGAAATTATAAATTATATTAGGAAAATGTTTTATATGAACAATATGATAAACAGTCAACCAAAAACAGAAAACCTTATTCTTATTCCCATCTATAATGAACAGAAACATATTTTTAATGTTTTAAGAGAGGTGAGAAAATACTCACTAGAAGATTTATTGGTGATTAATGATGGTTCTACTGATGAGAGCAGAGATATTGTTGAGGAGATTGCTTCTTGTGCTAAACTCAAAGGAAAACTTATCATTTTAAACCACTTAGAAAACGAAGGATACGGCAAATCTTTGATTGACGGAATTAATTTTGCCCGGTATAATCATTACCGATATCTTCTGACTTTAGATTGTGATGAACAACATGAGCCGGAATTAATCCCTCAATTCTTTAAAGAGATTAAAAAAGAAAAATTTGATATAGTTTCTGGTTCTCGTTATCTGTCTTTCCAAAAACAGATTGATGCTCCACCCGAAGACCGATATGCCATTAATCGTAAAATCACCGGACTAATTAATGAGATAACCGACTACGGACTAACCGATTCTTTCTGTGGGTTTAAAGCATATCGAATGGAAGGCTTAAAAAAATTGGAATTAACCGAAAAGGGATATGGTCTTCCCCTTCAACTCTGGATTCAGGCTTATAAAAATAATCTGATTGTAAAAGAGCTGCCGGTTAGTATGATTTATAAAGATAAAAACCGTACTTTTGGCAATTATTTGGACGACCCGCAAAAGAGGTTAGACTATTACCATAAAATGATAGATAGTGAGGTGAAAAAATGCTTAATATATTAGCTCTCGGTCCACATCCCGATGATGTGGAATTGGGAATGGGCGGTTCCATATTAAAATTCACCGAAGCAAGTCATCGAGTTACTATCGTGGATTTAACTGATGGAGAACCCACTCCTCATGGGGATCCGGAGACCAGAAAAAAAGAGAGTGTAAAATCAAGCAGGATATTAGGGATTGAGGAGAGGATTACTCTTGATTTTCCCAATCGATATCTTCAAGATGAAATAGAGGTCCGTCAGGAATTAGCTGAAGTCATCAGAAAAATTCAACCAGATATCCTTTTTGCCCCCTACTGGATAGATGCCCATCCGGACCATATTGCTGCCTCAAAGATCTGTGATGCTGCTCGTTTCTACGGAAAACTCACCAAAACAAAGATGCAGGGCAAGCCCTTTTATGTAAAGAAAATATATTATTATATTGCTTCTCATTTAAAGCTAAATTTCAAACCTTCCTTTATTATGGATATAAGCAAAGAAGTGGAGATGAAGATAGAATCTATCAGATCCTATGAATCCCAATTTGGGCCTTCTCCTGAAGGGCATCAGCTATTTGAATGGGTCTTAAATTCTAACCGTTACTGGGGAAACCTTATTGGCACAGAATTTGCCGAACCTTTTATCTCTAAGGAAGAAGTCGGCATTAAGGATATAGAGGCACTTTTGTAAATGGAAAGACGGCTCTTTAAAGTTCCCCAAAATAAGCAGATTTTTTTCTCTTCCTCGGTGGACAAGATGGGTTCTCTCTTAGAAGAGAATAAGAAAATTTTTAGCAAGTATTCCTTTACCATTCTTAATCAGCCTTTTGGGGAAATGAGGGAAAATAGCCGAAAAGAAGTTATTCGAAGGGCTTTAAAATTTAGTAAAAAATTTGATCCTGATATTGAAGAAAAAATCAACCCTGCCTACCAATATATTATCCAGACCGGGCATCAACCGGTATTTTTTCATCCCGGTATATGGATTAAAAACATCTTTTTAAACGAACTCTTAAAGTCTCCTCTTGTGGAAAAATCCTTGGGATTAAATATTATCCTGGATAATGATATCTGTAAAGACCTTAATCTTTCTTTGCCCGCTCTCTCTTCAAGCGGTAATTTAATAGTGGAAGAAATTAATTTTTTATCTTCAACTCTTACCCCAAGCCTTCCCTTTGAAGAATATCCCTGCCCTTCTTTGGAATTGATTACCAAATTTACCCGGGAGGTCATTCGTAGGCTCAAACCCCTGGAATCAGAAAATAAAGATATTTTAAATAATTTTAAAAATTTTGCCCGGTGTCTGGAAAACTCTTGCTGTTTTTGCAGCCAAAGTGATAAAGAAAGCAATCTGGGAGAATTCCTCAGTTTAACTCGCCGATTTTACGAGCAAGAGATTGAGCCTGCTTATCTGGAAATTCCTTTTTCTCAAATCTGTGATAGCGATGAATTCCTCTCCTTCTTTTTAGAAATTATAAAAAACATTGAATCCTTTTCTGAAATTTATAATAAAAAATTGGATGAATACAGAAAATTATTTAAAATCAGAAACCGAGCGCATCCTTCGCCCAACTTAATGATTAAAGAAAAATTGATCGAGATACCCTTCTGGATTTGGAGAGAGGGGGACCAGAGAAGAAAAATTTTTATTATTAACGAGGAAGAAAAAAACTATCTCTATAATGATTCTTATGGCAAAATATTTCATATAGAAAACGACGGTTTAAAGTCTCTATTTTCCTTAAAAACCCTCCTCAAGGAACAAGGATTAAAAATAAGACCCAAAGCCCTTCTCTTAACTTTATACAATCGACTATTTATTTCTGACCTTTTTATTCACGGATTGGGAGGAGCAAAATACGACCTGGTAACCGATGAAATCATCAGGGAATTTTTTAAGGTAGAGCCTCCTCATTTTTTAGTTGTCTCCTGCACTTTACATCTTAATTTTAAATCTTCCCCTGGCGCGTCTGATTTTAAGATATCTACCCTAAAGCAGGAGATAAGAGATTTGGAATTTAACCCGCAGAGATATATTGATGAATTGCCTTTACCCAAAAAAGAAAAAAATCAAATTGGGGAGCTGACTGAGAAAAAAACTGAATTAATAAAAAAAATCCAAGAGACTCTTTCGCCTATTGAAAAACGAAAAATTTCCGAGGAGATCAAAACTATAAACAATTTTATGGAAGAAAAAGTAAGGCCGATAATATATGAGCTGAATAAAAAAATAGAAAAAGAAGAAGAAAAAATAAAACAATCTAAGGTTTATGCTTTTAGAGAATTCCCCTATTGCTTCTTCTCGGCAAAAACGCTCCGTAATTTATTAAATTTCTCATTTCTCCTATCCTCCACCGATAATCGGAAATAGCTTAACCTCATTAGATTTAGTTAGAAGATAATCTTCTTTAACCATTAAATCTCCTACTTTAATGAAAAAGACATCAGCAGAAGAAATCTTAATATCTTTCAATACTTGACGAATAGTTACTGGTTTGGAATAGTGTAGTTCTAAGATATTAGAGGGGTACTTGTACTTTAAGTACCCCTCTAACTTAATACTTATCTTCATTGTTTGACCTCATCAATGAGCCAATCTAAACCTAATTCGATGAGTTTGGCAGGGGTAGGAATTCCGGTGTCTGCATTCCAGCCCATCAGCTCATAGCGTAGTTTTATAGCTTTTTCAAAATCCTTTTTATTAATCGCCCCGTGACCATCTAAGGGTCCACCTTTGAAGTTATGATAGAAAACCTCGGGCAGGGTATCATCTTTAGAAGTAAAACCTTCTCGGTGGTTAAAGATGCGGGCCATATTGATGGAGCGCTCTCCTAATTTCATCAATTCAAACCAGGTTGCCCTCCAGCCGGTAGTAGCACAGATAATCTCTAATAATTCCTCCATTGTCCCTACGCTGCGGGGGACATAACCAAAATCACAGACCCCTAAGATATCAAAGACGGTCCAGTAGATATCTAATAGTTTAAAGAGGGCTACTTTCTTTTCTCCTATATCAGTAGGAGATACAGGCTCTAAGATACCCAGTCCTTTCATCTCTTTTATCCCCACTGAATCTTGGTCTTTAAAGAAAGGATCATGAGGAGCCTTCATATGGTCTGCTCCGTAGTCAGAAAGGGCATACTGGAGCCCTACTCCGATCTTTACTCGGGGGTCATGCATGGGAATTTCTTGTTTCTTGACCTGGTGGATAAATTTTTCTGCACCTTTGCCAATTTTTTGGGAGGCAAGATAAGATCCTTCTGCCAAGAGGTCTCCTAATCCATCTCGATGGGCAATCTTTTCTATCATCTTAAACATCGCTTCTTTATTGCCAAAAATGAGCTCTATGCCTTCGGTATCTTCCTTGGTGAGGAGTCCTTCTTGATAGCACTGCATGGCAAAGGCGATGACCATACCGGTAGAGATAGTATCCATAGTATATTTATTACAAAGTTCATTAGCTTTGGCAATGTATTTTAGATCAGAAATACCACAAAGAGAACCCAAAGAGACGATGGTTTCATATTCTGGACCTCCGTAGGAAGGATCAACTTGAAGGTCTAACTCATTTATCTCTACCACCCTTTTACAGCGTATGGGGCAGGCATAACAACCTATAGTCTTCTTTAAAATAGTTTTATTGTAAGTCTCAGCAGTTAGGTTTTCTCCTTCTTTAAAGTAACCGGTAGCCCAGTTATAGGAAGGAAGGCAACCCGCTTCATAAAAACCACGAACAACAGCCGGAGTTCCTAATTCTCGAAGGTCTCGGCTTAAGGGATTTTCCATAACTCTTTTAGTAATTTCTTTGGTTACCTGACTTACTCTTTCTTTATTGTAAAGTTCTATCGGTTTAGTTCCTCTTACCGCAATAGCTTTAAGTTTTTTAGAACCCATCACTGCTCCCAAGCCATTTCTACCATTAAAGTGTTTTAGTTCATTTACAATGTTGGCAAAACGGACTAGATTTTCACCGGCTGGACCGATCTGGGCAATCCTTACCTTATCATCAGCTAATTCCTCTTTGATGATCTTTTGAGTGGTTCC
>JBBRDV010000082.1:0-6391 GCA_038203565.1 Atribacterota bacterium | reverse complement strand
TGCTAAAAGATTGGGAATTATTAAATGATTTAAAAATCGAGGAGTAAATTTGCATCTATTAGTTTATTCGATAATTATATAATGGGACAATAAATATGAACATATTTAGGTCAGAGAAAAATCCAATTATAACACCAGAGGACATAAAACCATCAAGACCTGATTTTAAGGTAGTCGGTGTTTTTAATTGTGGTGTTACCAGGTTCAATGAAGAAATATTGCTTCTGATGAGAGTTGCTGAAATGCCAATGAATCATAACCCGAAAAAAAACTTGTACCTGTATTAGGTTTGAAAACAGATAAAGTTATGGTAAAGGAATTTAGCAAAATTGATCCTACAATAGATTTCTCGGACCCTAGAGTTGTAAGGACACCTACTAATCAATACCTTACATCTATTTCCCATTTAAGGATTGCCAGGAGCAGAAACGGTATTGACTTTAAGATAGATGAAAAGCCTGCCATATTTCCTGAAAACAAATATGAGAGATTTGGCATAGAAGATCCAAGGATAACCTATATTGATGGAAGATATTATATAAATTATAGTGCAATATCCAATATAACCGGAGTTACTACCTGTTTAGCATCCACGACTGATTTTGTTACATTTGCGAGACACGGCGTAATCTTTATGCCTGATAATAAGGACATTGCAATTTTCCCTGAAAAAATAAAAGGCAGATATTATGCCTTGAATCGTCCTGTATCTGCCGAATATAGAGTGAGAGACATGTGGATATCTGAGTCACCTGATCTTTTTTACTGGGGCAACCATATGAAATTGATGGGCACAAGAGAAAAACACTGGGACAACGAAAGGGTAGGATGTGGTGGCGTTCCATTCAAAATAGAAGAAGGCTGGATGGAGATATACCACGGATCATCAAAGATTAACAGGTACTGTCTTGGGGCAGTACTATTGGATGCTACTGAACCCTGGAAGGTTATAGCAAGAAGCGAAAAACCAATAATTGAACCTGAAATGGATTATGAATTAAATGGTTTCTTTGGAAACGTAATTTTTAACTGTGGAAATTTATATGAAGAAGGTAAGGTAAAGATATACTATGGCGCGGCTGACACTTGTATTGCATACGCAGAGATCAAATTGAAAGATATCCTTGATCGGTTAAAATAGTTTAATAGGAACAATGGCAACAAGTATTTTCACTAAAGAAATAAAAATAGTGTCTATAGACTTTATTCATACTATACCCGGTCTCTATATTATATTGCCCCTGAAACAAAACCGATTAAAATTTTTTGAAAAAGTTTCCTTTCTTCTTTCATCCATTTTGATACAGGGGACGGTTGTACGTGCTCAATAATTCGGTAACTTTTTCTAACTTTTCGTAGGGGGTTTTGAAGGAAAATCTTTCTTGACTTAATTTTAAATATTAACTTATAATAATAAAATAAAATATAAGTAAACAAGAAGGTTAACTGATGGACGATATGAAGAAAAAATTTGCTATTGGTGTTGATTTAGGAGGAACGAATATTGTCAGTGCAATAGTGGAATACCAGGGGAAGATAGTAAGCCGTCTAAAAGTCCCGACTTTAGCCGAAAGAGGTAAAGGAGCTACCATTAAAAGAATAATAGAGACCATCCACAAAAACATTGTTCAATCCACCATAGCTCCTGGCGATATAATAGGAATAGGGATTGGAGCCCCGGGTCCTCTCGATATTAAAAAAGGAATTATCAATTTTGCTCCCAATCTTCCCGGATGGAGAGATGTTCCTTTACAGAAAATATTGGAAGATGAATTTAATATGAAAGTTGTTTTAGAAAATGATGCTAATGCAGCTGCCTGGGGGGAAAGGTGTTTTGGAGCAGGCCAAGGTGTAAATAATTTAGTATGTTTTACCCTGGGAACCGGAATCGGCGGTGGGATAATTATTGATGGAAAGATATATCATGGTAATAATTGTGGTGCAGGAGAGTTAGGACATATGACTGTCAATAAGGATGGCCCCCGTTGTAATTGTGGTAACTATGGGTGTTTGGAAGCTTATTCTTCGGCTACCGGGATTAAAAATAGAATAAAAAATAGAATAACAGAGGGAATAAAGAGTGAATTCTTATATTTTGATAGGGATGACGAGTTATTTGAATCGCTCAGATTAAAATCTATTTTTGAAGCTGCCCGTAAAGGTGATAGATTAACCTCAGATATAGTCGAAGAAGCAATTTTGTATTTAGGCATAGCTATTGCCAATATGACCAATATATTGAATCCTGAAATGGTGGTATTGGTTGGAGGAATAACTAACGAAGGTGATAGACTGCTTATTCCCCTTAGAAAGGAAGTAAAGAAGAGAGCATTTTATTCCAATTATAAATCTCTTAAAATTGTTATTGGCAAACTGGCTGGAAACGCCGGTGTTCTTGGGGCAGCAGCTCTCCTGTGGATTCCCAATAACTATTCCTGCTAGGTCAACCTTTTTGGAAATAAGGATACAAGTTTTACGATAGGGAATAGATTAAAGTAAAAAAAGTTAAAGTAATACATATAAATAATTGAAAAAAATAAATATTTTTTATTTAAAAAAGAGGATTTTTTAAATTTTTATCGAATTATAGTAATATAAGTGAAAATGAAAAGTATTGGAGGTAAAAATGTCAAAAAATTTAATAGTTTTATTTATAATAATTTTATTAATTGTTGGCGGTTTTGGGATTTATACTTATGACCAATCCAATCAAGCAAAGAAAGAAGTGGAAGAAAAAAATTTTGAACTGGGAAGTAAGGACGAACTTGTTTCAGAACTGAAAGAAAATATACAAGAAAAAGAAAAACAGATTGAAGAACTAAAAGCAAATTTAGCGCAAGGAGAGAAAGATTTAGAGAAGGGATATGTTGGTAAATTATCAGAACTAACAGAAGCAAAAGCCAAACTCGAAGCCTTGTTAACCGAAAAAGAAGAAACCATTAAAACCATTGAGAAGCAAAAAGAAGAGTCTGAACAGATTGTTATTTTAAAGGACGAACTTGTTTCAGAACTGAAAGAAAATATACAAGAAAAAGAAAAACAGATTGAAGAACTAAAAGCAAATTTAGCGCAAGGAGAGAAAGATTTAGAGGAAGAATATGCTACAAAAATATCTGAATTAATGGAGGAAAAAGGACAACTTGAAGCTTTATTAATTGAACAGGAAGGAATTTTGCAAACTAAAGATCGAGAGAAAGAGGAGCTTATCAGCAAATTAGAAAATAGCAATAATCAAATTAACGAACTAAAAGACAAGTTGGTTCAACAAGAAACTGAAGGAGAAAAAGATTATGTGGCAGAGCTATCTGCATTAACAGAAGAAAAAAGCACACTAGTGACTCAACTAAAAACTTCTCAAGATATCCTTTCAGAAAAAGAAAGTACCATTACAGTCCTTAACCAACAAAATGAAGAATCAGAGAAAAGTCTTATGGAAAAAGACAAAACAGTCGCAGAGCTAGCCGAAAGCATAAAAGGATATGAAAATCAGATTAAGGAAATAAGCGAACAGGCGACCAAAGAAAAAGAAATAGAAATAGAAAAAGAAACAGAATATTCTAATAAATTATCCTTATTAACAGAAGAGAAAAGCACACTAGAGACTCAACTAAAAACTTCTCAAGGTCTCCTTTCGGAAAAAGAAAGTACCATTACCGTCCTTAAACAGCAAAATGAAGAATCAGAGAAAAGTCTTATGGAAAAAGACAAAACAGTCGCAGAGCTAGCCGAAAGCATAAAAGGATATGAAAACATAGTTACGGAAATAAGAGAAAAGATGGCCCAGGAGGGGAAAGAAAAAGAAGCAGAATATACTGAAAGTTTAGCTTTATTAGAAGAAAGTAAGGGTATAATAGAGACTGAATTAGCCGAGGCAACAAAAAAGAACATACCAGATTATTATGAGATAAACAATGGAGACTCGCTCTGGAAAATTGCTGAAAGATTTTATGCTACAGGCGGGGAATGGATAAGAATTTTTGAAGCAAATATGAATAAAATAAAAAATCCTAGCATGATTTACCCTTATCAGAGGTTCACTATTCCTAAAGAATAATTTAGTATCGCGTATCGCGTCTAGAAATACAGTGGTGAGTAATATGTAATAAGTAATGGACGATGAGTGAGAAGTTGCAAGATGCAAATGTAGGGGTTCGATGAGTAGAACCCATTAGAAGAATTAACAAAACGACAAGGGGCGGATAAATCCGCCCCTTTTTAGTGAGTTAATAGACGAGCGAGACGTCTGTTCTACTAACGACTATTCACTATTCACTAGCGACTAATTTCATCCGCATATCCTATCTATCTCTTCTTTATATTTCTTATGTATCTCAAATCTCTTCATTTTTAAGGTTTCAGTCATTTCCCCGGTTTCTACAGTAAATTCATAGGGAAGTAAACCTACTCCCATTACTGATTCGTAGGGTTTAAACCCGTGTTCTTTAGAGATTAGTCTTTTTTGTTCTTTTTGGTAGAAAGCGATCATTTCGGGTTTTTTTATTAGTTCTTCATTGTTCTCATATTTGATGTTTTCTCTTTCCGCATATTCTGTTAAAGTATCGAAATCAGGAACAATCAATGCACCTAAGCGAGGTTTATCTTGGCCGACTATAATCGCCATATTGATATATTCACTCTCTTTTAGTCTATCTTCTAAAGGATGTGGCTCAACATTCTCTCCTCCTCTTAGGACTATGGTGTCTTTTATTCTGCCCACAAGTTTAAGATATTTTCCGTTATGAGTTTTCTTGCCCAAATCTCCGGTATTAAACCAGCCATCTTTTATAACTCCTTTGGTCTTTTCCTCATTTTTGTAATAGCCCTTCATTACCATAGGGCCTTTAGTGAGCACAATCCCCAGTTCACCATTGGGCAGGGCTCTATTATAATTATCTTTATCTACAATTTTTATTTCTACTTCCGTAAGGGGAGGTCCTACGGTAAACATAATCCTGTCTTTAGGATTTCTTGCCGTTAAAACTGGAGAGGTTTCGGTTAGCCCATATCCTTCACAGACTACAATCCCAACTGTGTTAAAAAAGATATCTACAGCCTCCAAAAGGGCTCCACCCCCGCTGATAGCAAATCTTAATTCTCCTCCGGTTAATTCTCTAATCTTTTTAAAAACTAACTTATCAGCAAGTCTAAATTTCCAACCCAATCTTTTAACCGTTCTTCTGGCCTGGTCTAATTCTACAAGGGTATATTCAGTCCGATCAAATAAGGGTATAGTATTATTCAAAATCCCTTCTGCCTTTTTATATTTTTCCCCGAGGTTAATAGCCCAATTAAATATAGTCTTTTGAAGGGAGCTTCCTTTTTTAACATTATCCATGATTCCTTTATACACACTTTCCCAGACTCGGGGGACACTGCATATGATAGTAGGTTTTTCATCTTTAAGATCCGGGAGGAGAACTTGTTTGAAGGGTTTACTGTAGGCAATTGAAGCTCCTGTGCTTAGGGCGAGATATTCTGCTGTTCGTTCAAAGATATGCCAGGAAGGTAGAACTGATAACCATCTGTCTTTTTTATTCAGTTCTTGTGTCGGAGGGGTAACTCTTAAATTATGCATAAAGTTAGAATTGGTAAGCATAACCCCTTTAGGGTCAGCGGTAGTCCCGGAAGTATAAATGATAGTAACCAGTTCTTCGGGAAGAGCGGTTTTAGATATCTCTGAAAATTTAGTATCTCCTTTAGCTAATAATTTTTCACCAAACCTATTTATTTCATCAAAAGAAAAGATTGCTGGAGAATGTATCTCGTTATAATTTTTTTCTATAACTATAGTTCTTTTTAATAAGCTGTTTTGGATGGAATCGGCACCATCTTTAGATTTTGTAAATTTAATAATCTCATTAATATTATCCTCTAAATATTTTTTTAAAAAGGTTTTAGTTTTTTCTGATAGGAAAAATACTTTGCGTTGATTTCTTATCATGTAATGAATGGCAGCAAGAAATTTTTTACTTATTTTTTCTCCCTCTTTAAATTGAATCGGGATAGTCCATTCCGGAGCATCTTCTTCATCTGAAAACATTTTAATTTTGTCTATTAAGATGATATTTTTTATTTTAGGAAGATCATTGGCTATACTATAAAATTCCGCAAACTGTTTTTCTCCTTCCAGGATAGCAGCTATAGAGTCTGAATGATCAAGTTTAAAGTGGATGTCGTGGAGTGAGCTTGCTCCGCTGCAGGGGACATCAACAGCACGCAAACTGATAATTGCCAAATCAGAAATAATCCATTCAAAACGATTTTCACTTATCAGGCCTAAATGGTCGAATTTTTTTATGCCGATACCAAGCAGTCCTGTTCCAAATTTTTCTACTTTATTATATAATTCTTTGTAAGTGACTGGTTCAAATTTTCCGTCTTTTTTTACTTT
>JBBRDV010000081.1:0-6427 GCA_038203565.1 Atribacterota bacterium | reverse complement strand
GGAACTAAATAATGGAGGAACATCGGTGGAGAAAGATATAGAATTTGTTAAAGAAATTGCTTCAAAGGAGAAGAACTTTCCACAATGGTATGTAGATGTAGTAAGAAAAACTGAACTGGCCGATTATACTACCATAAAAGGTTGTATGGTAATCAGACCCTATGGATACGGCCTATGGGAGAATATGCAGGCAGGCTTAGATAGAAGGATTAAAGAGACCGGGCATAAGAATGCTTATTTCCCTTTGTTTATTCCCGAGAGCTTGTTAAAGAAAGAGGCAGAACACGTAGAGGGTTTTGCCCCTGAGTTAGCCTGGGTTACCCACGGAGGAAATCAGAAATTGGAAGAGAGGTTAGCTGTTCGTCCGACCTCAGAAGCCATTATCTGCAGCCTTTATTCTAAATGGGTAAGGTCCTGGCGAGACCTCCCTATCCTTATAAATCAGTGGGTAAATATTGTACGCTGGGAGAAAGTGACTCGTCTGTTTTTAAGGACTACCGAGTTTCTCTGGCAGGAGGGACATACTGCCCACAAGTCCGAGCAAGAAGCAGAAGAGGAGACCTTAAAGATATTAAATCAGGTTTATCGGGATTATATTGAAAAAGACCTGGCTATCCCGGTCATTGTGGGTAAAAAGACGGAAAAAGAAAAATTTGCCGGGGCATTGCACACTTATACTTTAGAAGCCCTTATGAGCGATGGTAAAATGCTGCAAGCAGGAACTTCTCATAACCTGGGACAAAATTTTGCTAAAGCCTTTAATATTAAGTTTTTAGATGAAGATCAGCAAGAGAAATACGTCTGGCAGACCTCCTGGGGGACGACTACCAGATTAGTCGGAGCACTGGTCATGGTGCATGGTGATGAACGGGGGTTAAAATTGCCTCCCAAGGTTGCTCCTGTTCAGGTAATCATAGTACCAATTATGTTCGATAAAACCAAGAAAGAGGTTTTAGAGAAAGCTGAGAGTATCCGCACCATTTTGAAGAAAGATTTTCGGGTAGATATTGATACCCGAGACGGATATACTCCTGGCTGGAAATTCAACGAATGGGAGATGAAAGGAGTTCCTTTAAGGTTGGAGATTGGGCCTAAAGATATGGCTAAAGGTCAGGTGATGCTGGCGAGAAGGGATACCGGGGAGAAGACGGCCGTAAAGGAAGAAAAATTAGCAGAGACCGTGAAAGAATTACTGGGTAATATTCAAGAAAATCTTTTTACCAGAGCAAAGAAATTTTTAGAGGAAAATATTCGCGAGACCTCCAATTACAATGAATTTAAAAAAATTATCGAAAAGCAGAGAGGATTAATCAAGACTTATTGGTGTGGAAGTAAAGATTGTGAAGATAAGATAAAAGAAGAAACCAAAGCAAGCATAAGATGCATTCCTTTTGAGCAAGAAGAAGCTTCGGGGAAATGTATTTACTGTGGGAAGGAATCTTCTACTTTAGTGTATTTTGCCCGAGCTTATTAAAAAATTATAAAAATAAAGGAGGGTATAAAAATGGCCGAAATACTGATTGGAAAAGTAACCGATTACTTTGCTAAAATAGGAATTGCTGCTTTAGAAATTAACAACG
This sequence comes from Atribacterota bacterium, assembly GCA_038203565.1. Lineage (GTDB taxonomy): Bacteria > Atribacterota > Phoenicimicrobiia > Phoenicimicrobiales > Phoenicimicrobiaceae > Sediminicultor. The sequence continues at coordinate 4,847 of JBBRDV010000081.1, read as the reverse complement.
GAGAATTACATTTAGGTGATACAGTTCATTTTATTGGGTTTACTACTGATTTTGAACAGAAGATAGCTTCCATGCAGATAGATCACCAAGCTGTAGATTCTGCTAAAACCGGCGATGGGATAGGAATTAAAGTAAAAGACAGAGTTCGCCACGGTGATAAAGTATATAAAGTTACTGCTTAGATTAAATTATTATTATATATAAGGTCATTCCTCTTTTCTCAGGAATGACCTTTATTTATTGTTTTTTTTATCTACAAACCAGATAAATTGAGGAAGATGTTTTGGAAAAAAAAGAAAAAGAAGGAATAATTTTTGTAATCATTACTATTTTTATAGCCGGATCTCTGCCCATTATCATTAAGTATGGCACAGGACTAATAAATCCCTTGTTCTTTGCTACCTTCAGCAGCCTAATAGCCGGTATCTTTCTTTTTAAGTTAACTGTTCTTAAAGGGAACTGGAAAATATTAATTGATAAAAGATTTTTTTTTTACTTTTTATTAATCGGTTTTTTTGGCATCACCCTTTCTAATATCTGTTTTTTCTTTGGGGTCACTCTAACCAGCGGAATTAATTCTTCTATTTTATTAGTAATAGAACCCTTATATGCCATTTTTATCGGCTATATATTATTAAATGAGAAAATTACTCTAAAACAAATATTTTTTACCATGATAATTATGCTGGGAACTTTGGTGGTAATATACAGGGCAGAGTTTATTTTTAATTGGGGGGATTTACTGGTCTTATTGACCCCACTTTGCTGGCAGATAGCCCATTTTTTCAGCAAGAGATTGATGGCTTCTTATAAAGAGATTACCCCGATGCTGATAGCTACGGCAAGGACCTTGTATGGAGGGGTATTTCTATTTATTCTTAGCAGTGCAAAGGGAATGAACCAGTATGATAAATTGGGAGTTAAGGGTGTTTTGTTGATATTATTATTCCAGGGGATTATTGGTTTTGCCTTACATTATTCTATCTGGTATGAAGCTATCAAGAGATTAAATCTCTCCAAAGCAACCACTCTGGTCTCCGTCTATCCGACTTTTTCCATTTTATTAGCCTGGCTTATATTGAAGGAGTTTCCCACCTTTTATCAATTAGCCGGTTTTGCCATAATAATAGTAGGGATTTTTGGTTTATCCGGGGTAAAAAGTGAACATAGAGAACAGAAGGTACTTAAAAAGTAAATAAAATAGTAATATAGAGGGGCACGAGGCATCATGCCCACAAGAACTCAAAACAAATTTAAAGGAAGGCGAATCTTTATGTTAAGAACCAATAAAGACAGATTAGTGATGATTTCTGTTCAGGGGAGAGTAAGTTATCCGGTAAAAAGAGGACCCTACAGAATAACTTATGACGGCAAGCCGGTAGTAGTACCTGGAGTAGGTGGCATAACTTATAATATCAAAGTTGGTGATTGTGCCTTCGGTTGGGAGGCCGACCATGTAGAACCCGGAGTTTCTACAGTAGTAAATGAAGAAAAAAGAGATGAAGAACCTAACTGTGCCTACAATATATTAGCCTGTATGGGAAATCAAGCTCGGGTAGTAAGCGGAGATGCAAAAGGTGCAGTAGGAATAGTAACCGGACATCACGGAGGAATCGAACATGTGTTAATCGATTTTGATCAGGATACTTTAGAGAAACTTTGTATCGAGGATAAGATTTTGGTCAAAGCTTATGGACAAGGATTAAAATTATTAGATTATCCCGAGATAAAAGTTTTCAATTTAGATCCTTCTTTATTAGAAAAGATGAATATCAAAGAGATAGGTGATGGCACTATTGATGTACCGGTTACCTGCGAAATTCCAGCCAAATTGATGGGTTCCGGACTGGGTTCGGATAGTGTGGCCAGTGGGGATTATGATATTACCACTGCCGATAAGAAGATGGTAGAAAAATATAAATTAGATCAGATTAGATTTGGAGATATTGTGGTGATTAGTGACGCAGATAACAGTTATGGAAGGAGTTATAGAGAAGGGGCAGTTTCTGTAGGAATTGTGGTTCACAGTGATTGTGTCATTGCCGGCCATGGGCCGGGGGTAGCTACCCTTTTAACTTCAACAACCAGCAAGATTAAATTTCATATAGATGCCGATGCCAACATCGCTAATTACCTGAACATCGGCACGAAGAGAAAATAAAAATTTAATCTTAGGCAATGAGTTTAATAGAAGTGGCAAAAACTGCTTTAGATAAGGCTGCCCTAGAAGCGGATGATATAGCCGCTATCGGCATAACTAACCAGAGGGAGACGACTATAGTCATGGAAGCACAGATAAAGAGATATTCGGGGCAGAAATTCCTATGCTTGGGGGGTTAATGGTAAAGTAAAATATGCCCTGGAAGGGAGTATCTTTATCGGCGGAGCAGTAGTGCAGTGGTTAAGAGATGAAGTCGGGCTGATAAAAAATTCTAAAGAAATTGAAAAATATGCACTAAAAGTTAAAGATACGAATGGAGTTTATTTGGTTCCTGCCTTGTGGAGCCAAGCTTCACCATTTCACACCCCCTTCTGTAATTGCGAGGAGTGAAACGACGAAGCAATCTCCAGGGTAGGGGTCTGATTCATCAGACTCGTAGTCCCTGTTTTAATTATTTTGATTATAATGTGAAAGTATGATATTATGACAATGTGATAGGAGGTAAAAATTATGAGCTTAACTAAAATAAATCCCAGAGGACAAATTACCATACCAGCAAAGCTTCGAAGTGTCTTGCACTGTAAACCCGGAGATTATGTGGAAGTTAAAATGGAAGGAAACATATTGAAAGTAATTCCCAAAGAACTGATCGATAAAAGCCAGATATGGTTTTGGAATAAAGAACATCAAAAAGCCGAAGAAGAAGCAGAGTTAGAACTTCGACAGGAGAAAGGCAAAGAAGTTAAAGATGTTAAGGAACTAATAGATGAACTCAATAAATAAATTTATCTGGTTACCCAAGTTTAAGCGGGACTACAAAAAATTAACTCCTCAATCTCAAAAAAGAATTAATCAAGCCCTTGTGCAAATGGAAAGAGATTTGAAACATCCTTCTCTGGAGACAAAAAAACTCAAAAGAACAAATACTATTTGGGAGGCAAGGGCTTCTAAAAGCTTAAGAATCACTTTTAACTTAAAAGGTAAATTAATTATTCTTAGAACTGTGGGGGAACATAAAATATTAAATCGACCTTAGTAAATATTTGGTCATACAACCCTTTGTTTATAACAATGTCATTAACTTAAGGTGTACGTACTAATAAATCTCCTCGCAGCAGAGCTACGGGGTATCTATTACTCTCTAAAGCAAACTAATTGATCACAGCAGAGTGCGGGGAATTAAACCTTAAGAGATTAAAGTAAGCGTTTTTTAATAATCCGTAATGGTTTTTTTCAAAACACTTACTTTTTTTGAACATACCTTTAGAAGGAGTTTGTCATTTGTATCTATTCTTCAATTCTGTTTGAATTAATTTGTCTTTTACGGAAGCGAGTATCTCTGAAGAGCCCGGTGGGGTAGTTCCGCACGCTGGGATCTGTGCGGGGGCAGTCGGGTAATTGGCTGTCCTACCGTGACAAACTATAGGATCTGAGTAGTTTATTAGCCAGATGGTTGAGGCTTTAGGGAGGATGTATTCCTATTTTCCAATGCTATTTTAAAGATTGGCAAATTTATAACTGAAACAGATATTCAGAGTAGTGATATTGTTGAAGGAAATCTTTTTGAGCAAATTACCAGCGCCTTAGAAATTTTAAGAACCAAATATTTAATAAGCAAAATTAAATTTGAAGGAATTCTAGGAATTAACGAAAGACAGGTAAAAGCAGTGATGTATGTGAAGGAAAAGGGAAAGATTACGAATAAAGAATATAGATCTATGTTTGATATTTCAGATAGAACTGCTTTATCAGACCTTAATGATCTATGCGAGAAGGGTATTTTAGGAAAGGTTGGAATAACAGGAAGGGGTACTGTTTATGAGCTATCCCGAAGTAAACCAGAAAAACCCGAAATAAACCCGAATTAAACCCGAAGTTTGAAAAATCAGAAGCAGCCTCAAAGGCAGTACTTATGTTGAGACCCCCTTTATTAAACATGAATTTAAAAATGCCCTGGATAGTCTTGAGTGAGGTATTGTAATATTTTCTTGTGGCGTCTTAATGTAATAATTTTTAATGCATATTATAAGAAAGGCGATGAATCATGAATGAAATAATTCCCATGGGAATAATTAATCAAAAAATTTTTTTAATCCGGCACGAAAAAGTAATGTTTGATGTGGATCTTGCAAAACTATATGGTGTCGAAACAAAACATTTAATTCAAGCAGTTAAAAGAAATATGAGTCGTTTTCCACCGGATTTTATGTTCCAATTAAGCGATGAGGAGTTTGCAAACTTGAGGTCACAAAATGTGACCTCAAGTTGGGGTGGCAGGCGTTATCCACCCTATGTTTTTACTGAACATGGGGTCGCTATGCTTTCCTCTGTTCTGAAAAGCGAACGAGCCATAAAAGTCAATATCACGATAATGAGAGCTTTTATTCAGCTGAGAAAAATGGTTTCAAATCACAGTGAATTATTTCGAAAAGTTGAAGCAATGGAGAAAAAATATGATACTCAGTTTAAAGTTGTTTTTGATGCAATTAAAAGCTTGATAGAAACACCACCACCGAAAGAAAAACGAAAGATAGGATTTTGTAGAGAAAAAGAAAAGTAGTAATTTGCTATAATAAAATTTTAGATATGTACTATTAAATAAATAGAGAAGGCGTGCCAAGTCAGTAATTCGGTAACTTTTAGTGGAAAACCTATAGAAGCTGAGGAGTTTCTTAGTAGTATTTGC
>JBBRDV010000080.1:0-6532 GCA_038203565.1 Atribacterota bacterium | reverse complement strand
CTCCGGTTTTAGGGTTCCTGCTACTGATAGTCCCAAGAATACATCGGCTCCTACTATAGCATCAGCTAAAGTACCTTTAATCATCTTCCGATTAGTAACTTTGGCCATCTCTTCTTTAACCGGATTCATATTCTCTTTTCTACCTTCATAGATGATGCCCTTGGAATCACAAAGGATAGCATTTTTTACTCCTGCAGACATAATGAATTTTAATACGGCTATGGCTGAGGCTCCTGCTCCGTTTACTACTACCTTAACCTTATCTAAATCTTTACCTACTACCTTTAGAGCATTAATTAAGCCGGAGAAGACCACGATGGCAGTGCCGTGCTGGTCATCATGAAATACCGGAATATCAAGTATCTTTTTAAGTCTTTCTTCTATTTCAAAACAACGGGGTGCACTGATATCTTCTAAATTAATTCCTCCAAAACTGGGAGCTATTAAAGTGACAGCTTCCACAATCTTATCCGGGTCTTTGGTAGCCAGACAGATAGGGAAGGCATCTACTCCGGCAAAGTGCTTAAAGAGGATGGCCTTACCTTCCATCACCGGAAGAGCGGCTTCTGGACCAATATCCCCTAAACCCAAGACAGCCGTTCCATCGGTCACCACCGCCACCATGTTCCCTTTAGTAGTATATTTATATACTTGAGAGACATCCTGGTGGATTTTCCGACATGGCTCAGCTACACCGGGAGTGTAGACTACAGCTAAGTCATGCATATCTTTTATTTCGGTCTTACTAATAACTTCGATTTTTCCTCTGTTTTCTTCGTGTAACTTCAATGCTTCTTCATAAATGTTCATTTTACAATCTCCTTTTAATTTATTATTATTTTTTATACTTCGGTGGTTCGGTTTCGTAAAGATTATTACCATAAATGTCTATTACTACCATAGCGGGAAAATCTTCTATATAGTAGCGATGGATAGCTTCTGCGCCTAAGTCCTCATAAGCTATTACTTCAGATTTTTTGATACTTCGGGCAATTAAAGCTGCTACTCCTCCTATTGCTCCGAAATAGATTGCCTTATTCTTCTTCATACTCTCAATTACTTCTTTAGAGCGAAGACCTTTACCAATCATCCCTTTAAGGCCTCGGTCTAAAAGGTAGGGGGTATAAGGATCCATGCGATAGGAGGTGGTAGGACCGGCTGAACCGCAAGGGTATCCCGGTTTAGCAGGAGTCGGACCCACATAGTAGATGATCTGACCTTTAAGGTCTATGGGAAGTTCTTGATTATTTTTGATAAGTTCGATAAGTCTCTTGTGGGCAGCATCTCTGGCAGTATAGATATTACCGGTGATACTTACTGAATCTCCGGCCTTTAATTGCATAACTTTTTCAAGATCTAAAGGAGTGGCTATTTTTATTGTATCTTTCATAACTTTGCTTCCTGGTTTTAAAATTTTATTTTTTATAATATTCCTTCTGCATGTCGAGCAGCATGACAACAAACATTTACTGCTACCGGCATACCAGCTACATGGGTAGGCAGGTAATCTATGTGCACTGCCAAACTTGTAATATTACCTCCTAAGCCCGCTGGGCCAATACCTAAATTATTTATTTTTTTTAATATCTCTTTTTCCATTGCTTCATACTGAAAGTTTTTATTATGGCTGCCAATCTTTCTGGCAATAGCTTTTTTGGCTATCACCATTGCTTTATCGGCAGTCCCTCCTATCCCTACTCCAATAACCGTAGGAGGACAAGGGTTAGGACCGGCCCTTTTTACCGTTTCTACCACAAAATCTACAATTCCTTTCGCTCCATCTGCTGGTTTTAACATGGCTATAGCACTCATGTTTTCGCTGCCAAATCCTTTAGGAATTACTAATAATTTAATCTTATCTCCTGGGACTATATCAGTATAGATAATCGCTGGAGTGTTGGTCTGGGTATTTTTTCTTTCAAAGACCGGGTCATCTACTACTGATTTTCTTAGATATCCTTCCTGGTAAGCTTCTTTAACTCCCTGGTTTATAGAATCGATAAAGTTACCATCTATTAGATAAACTTCCTGACCTACCTCTACAAACACTACTGCCAATCCGGTATCTTGACAGATAGGTACCTCTTCTCTTGAAGCAATCTTATTATTTTCAATAATCATCTGTAAAACATGTTTCCCTATAGGAGAATTCTCCTCTTCTAAGGCTTTTTCCAATCGTTGTGTAAGGTCTGGATTTATATAAAAATTAGCTTTGAGGAATAGCTCTTTTACCTTATCTTTAATCTGATTAGCTTTAATTTCTCTCATCCTATACCTCTTATACACTTAGGACACTTTTTAAATAATTAATAATTAATTAAGTCTATCTATAATAATATACTATATTTATTTAAAAAATTCTTATTTTTTGGGAAAATTTATTAAATTTTTTTCTTATTTTTTCTGAAAGTTTCTGTAAGCCTTGTTTTAGTTATTCTTTTTGATAAGGAAAAATAAGGAAAACTATTATATTTGATTTAATATTTTTTTAGCTTTTTGGATAGATTCCTTTACGCTCTTTAAAGAAGTTCCACCAACAGAATCCTTGGCCTCAATAGCGGTTTGTGGTTTTAAAATTTCTAAAGTTTTCTCACTGAAATTCTTATGAAAAGATTTCAATTCCGAAAGAGTTAAATCTTCCAATGTTTTTTTATTTTCTAAACAATAAATTACGATGCTACCTACTAATTTATGAGCTTCCCTAAAAGATAAACCTTTCTTTACCAAATAATCTGCCAATTCGGTAGCAGTAGAAAAATCTCCCTTGGTGCTTATTTCCATCTTTTCTTTATTAATCTGCATAGTCTCTATCATCTTACTCATCAAGAATAAAGAACTTCCCAAGGTAGATACGGTATCAAATAAAGGTTCTTTATCTTCCTGCATATCATGATTATAAGCCAGAGGTAAGGCCTTCATCATAGTTAGAATATTTATCAAATTCCCGTAGACCCGCCCAGTCTTTCCTCTAATTAATTCTGCGGCATCTGGATTTTTCTTCTGAGGCATAATACTGCTTCCGGTACAGAAAGAATCATCCAATTCAATAAAACTAAATTCCTGAGAAGACCATAAAACCATCTCTCCCCCCAGGCGGCTCAAATGCATCATCAAGATAGCTGAAGCAGATAGAAATTCTAAAATAAAATCTCTATCACTTACCGCATCAAGACTATTCTCTGAAATTCTGCTAAAACCAAGTTGTGAAGCTACAAATTCTCTATCAATGGGGAAAGAAGTGCCTGCCAAAGCGGCAGAGCCTAAAGGAAGAACATCAATTCTTTTATATAAATCTTGCATCCTTCCCTTGTCCCGTTCAAACATATAAAAATAAGCCATCAAGTGATGAGAAAAAAGGATAGGCTGAGCATGCTGAAGGTGAGTATATCCTGGCATAATTATCCCTAAATTTTTCTGGGCAGTAATTATAAGGGATTTTTGTAATTCTTTCAGCAAATATTGGATTTTGATAACTTCTTCTTTTAAATACATCCGCTCATCAAGAGCTATTTGATCATTTCTGCTTCGGGCAATATGTAATTTCCCTGCTACTGCCCCAATCTTCTCTTTTAATTTATTCTCCACCCAGGAATGAATGTCTTCTGTTTCCCTAGAGATAATTTCTACTTTCTCCTCTTCCACTTCTTTTAAAATATCCTGTAATCCTTTGACAATTTTATTTGTTTCTTCTTTACTGATAATCTTGCATTTTCCTAACATCTGAGCATGAGCGATACTCCCTAATAGGTCATACTTGACTAATTTTTTATCAAAAGAGAGAGAGGAGATAAATTTTTCCATCTCTTTATTTATAGTCTTTTTAAATCTTCCACCCCATAGTTTTTCCATATTTTTCACCCCCACCTTAATCCTCCCCCCTCAAAGGGGAGATATTGAGATTGCTTCGTCGTTACACTCCTCGCAATAACAAAGAAGAGAGCCTATACGCTAAACGCTCTACGCTATTTATTTTTTCTATTCACAGAAGAATAAACTTTAGTGGGTAAGCCCCAAAGTTCTATAAATCCTTTAGCAAAATCTTGATTAAAAGTATCTCCCTGAGCATAAGTAGCCAGGTTAAAATCATAGAGAGAATTTTTAGATTTTCTTCCTACAACTACACAGTTACCTTTAAATAGTTTAACTTTTATGGTCCCGGTTACCTTATCTTTAATTACTTTTACAAAACCATCCAAGGCCTCTTTTAAGGCAGAATACCATAGGCCATAGTAGGTTAATTCAGAATATTTTTGAGAAATAATCTGTTTAAAGTGGGATAATTCTCGAGGATAAACCAACCCTTCCAAAGACTGATATGCCTTTAGCAAGATAGTTGCACCTGGGCATTCATAAATTTCTCGAGATTTAATCCCTACTAATCTATTCTCTACCATATCTACTCGTCCTACTCCGTTCTTTCCCCCGATTTCATTTAATTTAAGGATCAAATCTACTAAAGATAGTTTTTCTTCATTAATACTCTGCGGTACCCCTTTTTCAAAATATATCTCCAAATAAACTGGTTTATCGGGAGCATTTTCTGGATTTACTGTCCATTTGTAAACTCCTTCTTCCGGTGGCTCTACCCAGGGATCTTCTAATACTCCGCATTCAATAGACCTCCCCCATAAGTTCTGATCCACACTGTAGGGATTTTTTACATCTACGGGGACAGGAATATTATATTTTTTGGCATATTCAATTTCTTCTTCCCGGGTAAATCCCCATTCTCGAGCTGGAGCAATTACCTGCAAGTTTGGATTTAATGCGGCGATAGATACTTCAAATCTTACCTGATCATTACCTTTACCGGTACAGCCATGAACAATAGCTTCCGCCTGTTCTTTTTCGGCAATCTCAACCATAATTTTGGAGATTAAGGGTCGAGAATAAGCGGTAGCTAAAAGGTAATTTGACTCATAAACCGCACCTGCTTGCAGCCCTGGTAGAACATATTCCTTGGCAAATTCTTCTTTGGCATCAATAACGTAAGATTTACTCGCTCCAATTTTAAGAGCTTTTTCTTTTACATATTCTAAATCACTATTTTGTCCTACGTCAACTGCCACTGCAATTACTTCCTCGCAATAATTCTCTTTTAGCCATTTAATGGCCACAGAAGTATCCAATCCTCCTGAATAAGCTAAAACTACTTTTTTCATTTTTTTCATTTTCTTATATTCCTCCTTATTATTTTTTATTTCTATGGAAGCAGAAATCTTTTTTTAAATAATATTCTGGATTCCCGCTTCCGCGGGAATGACAGAGTTACATTTTTTCAAAAATTTTATCTAAAACTTCTATTAAATAATCTATCTCTTTTTCTTCCACAATTAAGGGCGGTAAAAAACGTAAAACTTTTTTAGCAGCACAATTAATTAATACTCCTTCTTCCAGGCATTTTTTTACTACCTCCTGGCCTTCTTCTTTTAATTCCATCCCCACCATCAGGCCTAAACCTCTTATTTCTTCTATCTTCTCTGGATACTTTTCTTTGAGAACTTTTAATTTATCTTTAAAATACTCTCCCTTTTTCTGACACTTCCCAATTAAATCCTCCTCTTCTAAAACTTTTAAAAAAGCTATCGCCATTGCACAGGCCACAGGATTACCACCAAAAGTAGTGCCATGATCACCAGGTTTAAAAGAAGAAGCTATATTATCTTTGGCAATAAATGCTCCGATAGGTATCCCCCCTCCCAGAGATTTGGCAATAGTTAAAATATCCGGTTCTATACCATAATGTTGATAAGCAAACATCTTTCCGGTTCGGCCTAAACCGCACTGGATCTCGTCAAAGATAAGCAATATTCCTTGCTTATTACATAATTCTCTTAATCCCTTTATAAATTCCTGAGTGGCAATTTTTATACCACCTTCTCCTTGAATAGGCTCAACCAGTACTGCTGCTACTTCTTCATCAATTGCTGCCTTTGCTGATTCAAGGTCATTAAATATCGCCTCCTTAAATTTAGGTAAAAGAGGAAGATAATCTTTCTGATATTTGTATTGACCGGTAGCAGCCAAGGTTGCAATCGTCCTGCCGTGGAAAGAGTTTTTCATATAAATTACTTTATATTTATCTTTGTTTTGCTCCTTAAAATATTTAACTGCTAATTTAATTGCGCCTTCATTTACTTCTGCTCCACTATTACCAAAAAATACTTTATCCCCATAAGAAAGCTCTACCAACATCTGAGCTAAAATTATCTGTGGTTCACTATAAAAAAGATTAGAACAATGAATTAATTTTTCTGCCTGTTTCTTCATGGCCTGAACTAATTTAGGATGACTGTATCCCAGGGCATTTACTGCTATACCACCGATAAAATCGTAGTATTGCTTTCCTTCCAGGTCCCATACCTTCATTCCCTGACCTTTGTCTAATACCATAGCTGGCCTGCTATAAGTCTGAAATAAATATTTTTTTTCTTTTTCTATTAATTCTTTTGTTTTCATAAACCTTAGTCCTCCTTATTTAATATATATGAATGATCAACTACTCCGATTTTATTTAAGTAAGTATACTCGT
>JBBRDV010000079.1:0-6632 GCA_038203565.1 Atribacterota bacterium | reverse complement strand
CCGCATTCACTGCATAGAAAAGCATTTTGAATTATTTCGTACGGAAGATCGAGTCCAAAGTTTATCTGTCTCATAATCTTATGGGGATAAAGTTCGTGACCCAATAAATAACGAGGACATAAGTCGGTACAATAATTGCACTGACAACAGGCAGCTTTACTTTGCTTGATAACATATTCAATTCTTAAGGTCTTCTTCAAAACTAAAGGATGGTTCCGAGGCAAAACCAGAATCCCGGTGGTAGTTTTAGTTACCGGTGTATCAAGATCAAAGACTACCTTGCCCATCATAGGTCCCCCCACAATGACTACAAAATCTTCTATCATAGGTTCACAAAGATTTATAATTTCCCGGAAAGAAGTACCAATCCGTGCAATTATAATAGCCGGTTTTTTTACTTCTCCTATGCAAGTTAGTGCCCTTCTGGTAACTGCATTACCTTTTTCTGCCATGTACACATTTCTTAGAGTCTCTACATTGTTTACCAAACAACCTATATCCGGAGGAATTCCCCCTTCCGGAATAATCTTACCGGTAATTTCCTGTACCAGGATAAACTCATCACCGACCGGATAATAATCCTTAAGAAAAAATAATGATATATTTTTCTTTCCGACTATAGCTTTTTTTATATTTCCCGCAATAGATAGGTCTTTTTTTTTCAGGGCAATTACCCCTTTTTTTGCACCAGTCGACTGCATAACCAATTCTAAACCTTTTACTACCTCTTCTCCTTGTCTTTCTATAACATATTTATCATTATAAAGAAGAGGTTCGCATTCCGCTCCATTTCCAATGACTACATCATATTTGTTGGCTACCTTAATATGGGTAGGAAAACCAGCACCGCCGGCTCCTACTACTCCCATATCTCTTAGCACATTTTCAAGTGCCATAAGTCATTTCCCTTCTTATAAACTATATCGCCTATTTTTTAAAAACAATTTTGTTGTATTCTTCTACCATATCAACAATCCCTACGATTACGCAATCGACTGGTTTTTGATGGGTAATTTCTGTCTGTCTTGCAGAACTTCCCTGAGAAATTATCACTATCTCTTCTACTCCTGCTCCGACAAGGTCTACGGCTACCAAATAATTATCATTTAATTCTCCTTTATGATTACAAGTTTGAGCAAGAAGACATTTTTTTCCTTTTATTCCTTCATCTATTTGGGTACTAACTACAGTCCCCACAATTTTACCAAATATCATCTCAACCTCTTTTAAATTTTTCTAAATCTGAAGAAGCTGTTCGCTGTTCTTTGTCTTTCCTATATACATATTCCCCGTTAATATCTATAGAGTCAACGATAGATATTATGGTTGCATCACTTGGTTTACCTTCGGTAGTAGCTGTCATCCTGGAACTACTTCCGGCTACAAAAAAGACTACTTCCCCTAATCCTGCTCCCACGCTATCCATTGCTACCAAATAATCACCCTTCCCCTGCATGTTAGTAGGGTTAATTTTCTCCAGAAGTAAAAATTTTATACCCTCAATTTTCGGTTCTTTCCTGGTTGATACCACTGTGCCCACTACTTTTGCCAGTATCATATTTTTTCCTCCTGCATTATAATTGTATCAATTAATCAGTACTCATTTTTTCTTTTTTGTTTTTGACCGGGCCCCTGCCTAAAGGAAGAACTTCATCTACATTACTATGTGGTCGTGGAATAATATGTACAGAAATTACTTCACCAACTTTTTGAGCCGCTGAGTTTCCGGCATCAAGAGCAGCTCGAACAGCTGCTACATCACCACGTACAATTGCAGTAATATATCCTCCACCAATTTTTTCATAACCTACTAATTCTACTCTGGCTGCTTTTAACATAGCATCTGCCGCTTCTACCATTGCAGTGAATCCTCTCGTTTCAATCATTCCCAATGCATCTGTATAAACGTCCATCTTTCTTATTTACCTCCTTAATGTTATTTTTCTGACATTTTTATTTACTTTTTTAACATTTTAACATATGATTATTCTCGTGTCAATACTTTCTGACTAATTTTTTATAAAATAATTAATATTTTTATAATTTTTAAATCTTTTTAAAATATCTCTAAAGGCTGTTATTTCAATCATTCTTTGAAGTTAATTTACCTTTGCCTTTGAATCTTCTCCAAATACCCACTCTCTCTAAAAAATTCAAGAGGATTTAAAGGAACCCCCATCTCCTCCCTTACTTTAAATAAAAGAGGCGTTATATCAGTTTCAAAAGCTTCAGTTATTATCTTCTCAGCCATAATTATATCTTCATTTTGTTGGAATTTTCTCAAAGATTTTCTACCTACAATTAGAGCCTTTGCATAGGTTTTTTGAATATTTTCCACACTTTGGATCATTTCTTCAATTTTTGGCTTAAGATTGTGACATTGGTCTACCATATAAGCTATATTAGCTTTTATGCCATCCTCTTCTGCTGATACCAGTTCATTGAAAATAAGGAAAAATTCATAAGGATTTATAGAGCCCACCGTCAGGTCATCGTCAGCATATTTTTTATTATTAAAATGAAATCCTCCCAACTTTCCCTCATCTAAAAGATAGGCTACTATCTGTTCAATATTGGTACCTAAAGCATGATGTCCTAAATCCACTAATACCATCGCCTGGTCACCTAATTTCGAGCACAAATTGTATGCAGTACCCCAATCAGGTATATCAGTATGATAAAAAGCTGGCTCAAAGAATTTATATTCTATCAGTATGCGCATATCATCTGATAAATTATCGTAAATTTCTTTTAAACTATCTTCCAATCTATGTTTTCTCTCTCTGATATCGTCCTGTCCGGGATAGTTGGTTCCATCGCCTAACCAGAGAGAAATATCCTTGGATTTAAGTGTTTTGGCAATATTGATACACTCCAGAACATGATTTATAGATTTTTGTCTCACTTTTTTATCAGAATTACAAAGACTCCCTAATTTATAATCCGGGTCCTGAAATAAATTAGGATTTATAGCTCCCGGCCTTATTCCCAAAGAAAGAGAATATTCTAAAAGAGCATGCCAATTATCAGTTATATCCCAGGGGATATGCAAAGCTATAGTCGGACATATACCGGTAACCTTATGTACTTCTGCCGCGTCCTGAATTTTTTCTTTTACACTCTTAGCAGCACCTTTTTGCGTAAAAATAGCAAAACGAGTTCCTGAATCTGAATAACCCCAACTCGGAGTTTCAATCTTTATTGATTTTAATTTTTCTTCAACTTTGCTTACATTAACTCCTTTTTCTTCCAAAGAAGCCTTCAATATTTTATAATTTATTTTATAATCTCTCATATTATTCGGGATAAATAACCCTATTCCTCCTTTCTTCAGAATATATCTTTATTCTATAATTTTATTGGGAATGATGTTTTAAAAATTCCTCCACTTCTTCGCGAAAGGGCATAGCAGGAGCCGTGCCAATTTTGGTTACGTTAAGACTAGCGACAGCATTGGCAAAATAAGTTGCTTCCACCAAATTCTTCCCTTCTGAAAGAGCAATCGCTAAGCCGCCATTAAAGGCATCTCCTGCTCCTGTAGAATCTACAATCTTTACTTCCTCGAAAGTAGGTACATGAGTAGTTTCTTTAGAATTTACTACTAAAGCCCCTTCTTTACCCAGGGTAACAACAACATCTTTTACTCCAGCAGATATAATTTCCCTGGCAGCTTTTTCAGCTTCCTTAACTGTATTAACATTTCGATTAGTAATAAGTTCCAACTCACTTCTATTGGGAGTAATTAAAGATACTTTCTTTAAAATATTTTTATCCAACTTCTTCCCCGGGGCAGGATTAAGAATGGAAATAGTATGGTTAGATTTATAAACTAGTTTTATAACATATTCTACAATTTCTACCGGGATTTCTAATTGTAACAGCACTACATCTGCACTTACAATGATATCCCGTGCATTTTCTACCAATGGAATATCTATTTCCATATTAGACCCGGGAGCTACCACTATCATATTTTCAGCAGTTTTATCATCTACTAAAATAAAAGCCATACCGGTGTGCTGAGTTTTGCTTACCTTGAGATAGTCAATATTGATCTTCTCTTTTATAAAATTGTTTCTGGCAATATCGCCAAAATAATCTTCCCCTACACAACCTACGAAACATACTTCGGCACCTAATCTTGCGGCCGCTACAGCTTGATTTGACCCTTTCCCTCCAGGGCCTAATTTAAATGGCCCTCCTAAAACGGTCTCTCCATGTTTTGGAAGCCAGGGAGTTTTGGACATCAAATCTGTATTATAACTTCCCACAATGACAATCTTGTTTTTTTTCAAATGAACCACCTCCAACTATCCTTTTATCGCTCCAAAGGTTAAGCCCCTTACTAAATATTTCTGGAAAAATACTACCAAAATAACTCCGGGAATAATGGCAATCAAAGAAAGAGCCGATAATTCTCCCCATTGAATTCCGTGACCCCCAATCAATTCTGAAAGAACCACCGGAAGAGTTCTTACATTGGATCTGGTAAACATAAGGGCAAAAAGAAATTCATTCCAGGCAAAAACAAATACAAATAATGCTGATACCACCACTCCGGGAATGATTAAGGGGAAGGTAACTTTCCGAAAAGCACCGAAACGAGAATGGCCATCCACTAAAGCTGCTGACTCAATCTCTTCGGGTAGGTCTTCAATAAATCCCTTAATAAGCCATATAGCAAAAGGTAAGTTAATTAATAAATAAGACCATATTAAGGCAAGGTAAGTATCAACTATTCTTAAATATTTAAAAATAAAAAATAGCGGTAATACAGCAATGATAGGTGGTGCAAAAAGTAGGGAAAGGACAAAAAAGGATAAATTTGGCCCTCCAAATTTAAATCTTCCTAATCCATAACCGGCAAAAAGGGCGAGAATTACCACTAAAACAGTACCAATACAAGCTACGATAAGACTGTCTACTGTTCCTTTTGAACCACCCATAGAAAGTGCACGGATAAAATTATCAAATTTAAAATGACTAACCCAAAAAATAGGAGGATAACTGAAAAATTCTCCTTTTTCCTTAAAAGCTCCTATAAAAATCCAATAGATAGGAAAGCCAAAAAGTAGAACAAAAAAAGTAAGTAATAAGTTTTGAAATAAATTGTTTAACTTTTTTCTTTTTTCTCTTTGTCTAAATTCTTTTAATTTTTTATCATTCATACCCATTTACGCTCTCCTCCTTTGCATAACTTTTCTAACAAAGACCATGGCAATAATATTCATGATCACTAATTGAACCAAGGCTAAAGCTGAGGTATAACCAACTTTCCAATATTTCACCCAACTTATATAAGTGTATAAACTGAGTGTTTCTGTGGTAATACCAGGTCCTCCTCCAGTAAGAATATAAACCGGGTCAAAAATCTTAAAAATCCAAATGATTCTAAAAAGAATGACCAGAACAAACATGGGACGAAGAAGAGGCAGGGTAATGCGCCAAAAGGTCTGCCACCCTGTAGCGCCATCTACATCGGTAGCTTCATACACTTGATGTGGTATAGATTGCAGTCCGGCAAGTAGAATTAAAGTTACAAAGGGAGTCCATTGCCAGGTATCAACTAAAAAAATTGAAAATAGAGCTAATTTCGGATCAGCAATCCAAGATGAACCGGCTCCTCCTAAAAGTCGAATGATGTAATTTAGAGGACCATAATGTTCGTGAAATATAATTCTCCAATTAAATCCTAAAACTACCGGGGTAACCATGATAGGTAAAGCTAAAATGGTAATAGCCAGTTTTTTAAATCTAAACTGCCTATTAAGAAGAAAAGCAATGATTAAACCCAAGATAGATTGGGCAATTATTCCTGCTATCATTAATACTGAAGTATTTTTAAAAGCATTCCAAAATCTTGTGTCTTTAAATACTAATATAAAATTGTAAAACCAGGCAAATCTTGGGGGAGCAGGAACGGTAAGACTCCAATCAAAAAAACTGGCGTAGAGTAAAAACCCCAAAGGGCCCACAACAGTAACCAGCAGGATAATAATTGAAGGTAAAGTTATCCTTTTTGCAAAACTATTTCTTCCCATTAAAGCATTTGTGGATATTTCTTTCATATTCATCCCTCTTTCTCACATGAAATTTTTTAGGGGAACGAGAACCTCCCGTTCCCCTAAAAATAAAAAACAATTCAAGCTCTAACTTATAATCAATTAATCCTACTTCTTTCCAGCCTACCAGGAGTTCATTGTAAATTTTAATTTGATTTGCTTTTCCTAAGCTATCGGTAATGCTATTCCATTCTTTTGCGGTGGCATCAAGTGCTTCTTTTGGTGATAATTCTTTGGTGTATGCTTTACCCAAATAGACTTCTAATATATCAAGATATTGTGCAGTACCCGGCAGACTTAAATCAGGAAAACCATAAGTTAAATTGTTAGCAATAGCAGCCAAATACTCTTTGGCTTCTTTTTCTGGTCCAAACGCTGAAAAAGCTGCTGGATTATTGAAATGAGATTTTCTAAATGGATCAAGACCAGTTTCGGGAGTAGAAACATCAGCTAAGGAAAAATCATCAGAAAGAAGTTTAGCCACATAATAAGCTGCCTCCGGATTCTTACTATCTTTTGCTACGGCAAGAGTCCTTCCACAAGGCATAGGAGCACGATATTCTAGTTTTC
>JBBRDV010000078.1:0-6750 GCA_038203565.1 Atribacterota bacterium | reverse complement strand
AGAAGAAAGTTACTATATTAACTTTAGTTGAGATTATATAAAATTTTAAGGAGGTTTATATCTATGAAAAAGTTATTCACTATTTTTCTTTTTGTGCTTTTTCTTTCTGTAACAGTTAATGCAGCTGCTAACATGGAAATTACTTTCTGGACTCACGAGGACCCCAATAGAACGGAAATTGAAGATAGATATATTGCTGAATTTGAGCAGGCCAATCCAGGAGTTACCATCAAGAGAGTTACCAGCGGTTCGGGTCAAATTCAAGAATTAGTTCTTACTGCCTTTGCTGCTAATCAAGGTCCGGATATCTTCAATATGTCCATCGAAGATGAATATGCCTATATAGCCAATGAGCGTCTTGCTCCCCTGGATTTTCAGGCGGCAGGTTATCCCAGTCTTCAGGCAGTTTACGATGCTTATATGCCCGGGGTATTAGATCCGGTAACCTATAAGGGACAACTTTATGGATTACCATTAGAATTAACTAATTGGTGTATCTTTATTAATAAAAAAGTATTTAGGGATGCTGGATTAGATCCTGAAAAGGATTATCCTAAAACCTGGGAAGAAATGGTGGAGGTATCAGACAAGTTATGTATACGCGAAGGTGAAATTCTTAAAAGAAGAGGATTTGACTTCAGATACCCCTATTATCTTGTAGCCATGGTACCTATGGTTGAACAGCTCGGAGGACAGTTAATTAGCGATGATGGTAAAACTGCCATTGTTAATGACCAAGCCTGGCTAAAATTTCTTAAATTTATGCAGGAATGGGGTCCCAGCGGTAGAAATCTCGGTTCACCGACTTATACTAATGCCAGAAAGCTTTTCAATATGGATAATAATGATATAGGCATGTGTAATACCGGCCTTTATCAGATAGGAAGGATTAATGCAGATAATCCTGCTTTTTATGAAAGTAAAGAGTGGATGGTTGTTCCCTTCCCGGTATTTAAAGATGCGGTGAAAGATATTCCTGCAGCCTACTATGGACATTATTATATGGTCAATGGTCAGAAACCGAAGGAAAATCAGCAGATGGCTTGGAAATTTGTTGCTTATATGCTCAGCCATCCAGAAGAATATCTGACCAAAGTCAATATTGTCCAGCCTACAGTTGAACTTATGAATTCAGAGACCTATAAATCTATGCCTTACTCCGAGGTGTTTACCAATGATATGGCAAAAGGACATATCGTATATTATGGAGAGAATAGTGCCAAAATTCAGTCACACATCAGGGAAGCAGTAGAATCGGTAATGTTAGCCGGCGCCTCACCAGAGGATGCATTAAAAACATTAAAGAGAAAAGTTCAGGAAGTGCTCGACGAAGGATAATCGTTTTAGTGGAAACTACAGGGCTAGGTTATTATTTAGCTTAGCCCTGTGTTTCTCACAGAAGGAGTATAGTTGATGAGCCAACGAATACCAACTTATAGTATTGAACGGAAAAAAGCCCGCTGGGGATGGATATTCGTTGCTCCGACACTCATCTTTTTTTCCCTTTTTAGCTTCTATCCGATTTTTAATGCCCTTTATACCAGTCTATTCAAGAAAAAGCTGTTATCCTTAAAACCACCTGATTTCATCGGGCTTGGTAATTATAGTTATCTTCTTAAATCTCCGGATTTCTGGGATTCTATGAGAGCTACAGTGGTTTTTACTCTGGGGACTTTTATACCCCTTTTGATTTTTAGTCTCATATTTGCTATTTTTATAATGTCCAGAAAGAGATTTCAGAATTTTTTCCAGATAGCTTATTATTCTCCCGCTGTTTTATCGTCTGTAGTGGCGGCAGTAATCTGGCTATTAATCTTTGACCCCAGGGGGCTGGGTAATCAGTGGCTAAATTTGATGATGAACACTCCTGGCATTGACCATAAGTGGCTGGCTAATTCAGTGATGGTTCAAATGTCTACTATGCTGGTTTATTTTTGGAAATATGTGGGTTATTTCACTATAATCTTTATTGTGGGATTGGCATCGATTCCTCAAAGTATCTATGAAGCTGCTAAAATAGATGGAGCAAATGATTGGAAAAATTTTTGGTATATCACTCTTCCTCTTTTAAAACCTACAACTATTTTAGTTTCTATTATGTCTATGCTCCAGTGTTTGAAGACCTTCAGTACCCAATATTTATTTACTCAAGGAGGAGCACCGTTAGCTCCCATAAATGTCATCACTTTAAATATTTATCATACTGCCATAAGAGATCATCAGATTGGCAGGGCAAGCGCTATGAGTATTATTTTATTTGTTATCATGATGTTATTTACCTGGGTGCAATTTAAAACTTCCCGGGCTGATGAAATCAGTTATTAAGGAGAATATTTTTTATGAGTTATACCTTGCAAATAAAAAAGAATAAGATTAATCGCCAATCCTTAATAATAGATATATTTATCTGGGGATTTCTCGTTCTGGCAGCTTTATTTATCCTTGCTCCTATCTTATTTATGTTCACTGCCTCTCTCATGCCGGCAAATGACATCTTAAAAATGCCTTACCGTTGGATCCCGAAAGGCTTCTATTGGCAGAATTATTGGCAGGGGATAAGGGGTAATGACGGAAGTTTTATCTATATCAGAAATATTTTAAATTCCTTAATAGTAGCTTCAGTGATATCTGCTACTACGGTAATTTTATCAGCTCTAGCTGGATTTGGCCTGGCTAAATATTATTTCAAAGGCAGGGCCGTGGTCTTTATGTTAATTATGGCTACCATGATGATACCTTTTGAGGCCATAATGATCCCCCTTTATCTGGTCACTACTAAATTAGGGATTCAGGATTCTTATGCCGGGTTAATAGCTCCATTTCTGGTAAATGCATTTGGCGTGTTTCTAATGAGACAATATTTCATTACTTTTCCTGATGAAATATTGGATGCAGCCAGGATAGATGGGGCGAGCGAATTGATGATTTTCAGAACAATTATTTTACCAAACAGTATTCCAGCTGTGGCAACTCTGGCCATTCTTACTTTTAAAGCTCAATGGGATAACTTATTATGGCCCTTATTGGTGGTGCAGAGTGAAGAGATGAAAACCATACCTTTATATATTGTTAAATTTATGGCGGAAAAACATACTGATGAGGGGGCAATGATGGCAGTTGCTGCCATAGCGAGTATTCCGATATTGATAGTATTTTTTAAACTATCTAAGTATTTCCTGGGCGGCGCAGCCCTGTATTCATCAAGGAAAGGATAATCAAGATAATTATGAAGAAACTTTATATTTTTGATATGGGAGGCGTCCTGTGTTGTGACTTTAATGATATTCCGGTTATAAGTAATTATCTGGGAATTACTGAAGAAAATTTTTTTATTTATTCAGGTGAAAATTTTAGAGAACTTCTTGACGGAAAGATTAACAGTAACGAATTCTGGGTAAGATTTTCTTTAAGCTATGGTAAGAAAGTAAAAGAAGAATTATTTGGTAAATTTTTTAACCCGGGAATAATCCAGGGAACAAAGGATATTATAGAACAGCTTAAAAGTAATTCAAGAGTTATTTGCGGCACCAACACCATTGATTCGCATTATTACTATCTTTTGAATCAAGGTAGTTATGAAATCTTCGATGAGGTTTATGCCTCTACCTTAATGGGTATATCTAAACCTGACCCGGATTTTTACTGGCATATTTTAAATAAGGAGGGGATTAAACCCGAAAACACTGTCTTTGTGGATGATACCGAAGAGAATATCATTTCTGCTCAAAAAATCGGTATCAACTCTATCCTTTTTACCGATGCCGATTCTTTGAAACAACAAATAAAGACATTAAGTCTTTATGATTGATTATAAGAAAGAGACGCAGAATTAAAAATAATTTTATATAATAGCTAACAGCCCGCAGGTTTATAATTGATAACATAATTATTGTGATATGGCTGCTAAATTTTATCTATCAAAAAGTCAATGAAAAGTACTACTAAGTGGGTAAATAAAGAGGAGACAATATGATAGGGATTAAAAATGCCCGAATTGTAGAAAAGGATCAATTGAAAACGGTAAATATATATATTGAAAAAGGGAAGATAAAAGATATTATGCCTGGGGGTGAGGCTTTACTCCCTGTAGAAAAAGCAATTGATGCAAAGGAACGCGTAGTATTCCCCGGTTTTGTTGACCCTCATGTCCATTTTGATGACCCCGGGTTTACCGAGAGAGAAGATTTCGAAACCGGGACCAGGAGTGCGGCGGCTGGTGGGATTACTACAGTTATCGATATGCCCTGCACTTCCATTCCTCCGGTTACTAATAGTCCAAACTTTGAGTATAAATTAAATATAGTAAAACCAAAAGCTTATGTGGATTTTGCATTCTGGGGAGGGGTAACTCCCGAGCAGGTTGAATCAGGGGAATATAAAAAAAGTTTGATAGAATTAAAAGATAGAGGTATTGTTGGGGTAAAATTTTACACCATTTCCGGGATGGAACTCTATTCCAGGATGTCTGTCCCCTATATGGATAAAGTCTTCAGATTAATGAAAGAATTAAACCTGGTGTGTGCAGTACATGCTGAAGATTATTATCTGGTGGATTATTATTCTCATCTTATGCAGGAGATGAGGAGAGAAGACCCCGAGAGTTGGTCTCTAGGAAGGACATATGAGGCAGAGCCAGAAGCAATATGGTCTGTAGTGGGAATTACTGAAAAAGTTGGGAATAAACTTCATATTGTTCACCTTTCTACTAAAGAAGGGTTAAAGGTTATTCGATGGGCGAAAACTCAAGGGTTAAATGTGAGCACTGAAACCTGTCCGCAATATTTGGTTTTTACCACGGAAGATTTTAAAAAGATGGGTTCAATATTAAAAATTGCGCCGCCTTTACGCCAGGAAGAGGATAGGGAAGAACTTTGGAGAGGGTTGAAAGATGGTTCAATTGATTTTATTTGCACCGACCATGCGGCGGGGAAGTATCCGGAGGAAAAATCATCTCCTGATATCTGGAAGAATTATGCCGGTATCCCCGGTACACAGTTAGCCGTTTCAATTATGGTTCATTACGGGTATAATGAAGGAAGGTTAAGTTTAAGCGAGATTCAGAAACTGATGTCAGAAAATGCAGCTAAAAGATACGGACTTTATCCTCAAAAAGGAATAATAGAAGTTGGCAGTGATGCTGATTTTACCATTGTAGATTTAGATAAGGAATGGATAGTGGATCCTTCAAAGCTGGAAAGTAAAGGAAAATACTCTCCCTTCGCCGGGAAGACTTTAAAAGGGAAAATTTATATGACTATCCTCCGCGGGAAATTAGTATATAAAGACGATGAAGGGGTAATTGGGGAAAAAGGATTCGGGGAATTGGTGAAGAGCAAGATAAAGTGATATTTAAAAATTAGTTTAATGAATAATTAAAAGATTTGGAATTAAGCGAAAGGAAGGGGGAAACAAATAAATGCAAACTATATTTAAAGGTAAGCATTTTATTACACTTCAAGAGTGGACTAAAGAGGAAATAGACACCTTACTCGAAGTCTCTTTTGATTTAAAGAAAAAATTTGCCATGGGTATACCAACACCTTATCTACTATATAAGACAATATTTTTGATGTTTTTTGAGCAGTCAACCCGAACTAGAAACTCTATGGAATCAGGGATCGCTCAGTTAGGTGGTCATGGTACTTTTCTTGATACCAGTACCATGCAAGTATCTCATGGTGAAGTAGCCAAGGATACAGCTATTATTTTATCCAGATTTGGTCATGCTATAGCTTGTAGAAATTGTGTCTGGGAAGTAGGGAATAAATATTTAAGAGAAATGGTAAAGTGGTCTACGGCTCCCATTATGAATTTACAATGTGACTTATATCATCCAATGCAAGGAATTGCTGATTTGATGACCATGAAAGAAAAAATTGGAGATTTAAAAGGTACTAAAGTATCTATTATCTGGGCTTATGCAACCAGTCATAAGAAACCAATTTCAGTTCCGCTTACTCAAGTTCTTTTATTTCCAAGATATGGAATGGAGGTAACCCTTGCCTATCCAAAAGGGTATGATTTACCTGATTGGGCTATTAAACAAGCTAAAGAAAATGCTGAAAAACACGGTGGAACCTTAACCATAACCCATAATATGGAAGAAGCGTATAGAGAGGCAGATGTAGTTATACCTAAAAATTGGGGAAGTTGGGTAACCAATCAAAAAAGTGAAGTAGTTGATGCTTTACTTGAGTCCTGCAAAACTTGGAAATGTACCGAGAAAATGATGAAACTTGCCAATAAAGAGGTAATGTATATGCATGCACTTCCAGCAGATAGAGGAAATGAAGTTGAAGATTCAGTGATTGATGGGCCTCATTCCATTGTTTACGACGAAGCAGAAAATAGATTACATACAGC
This sequence comes from Atribacterota bacterium, assembly GCA_038203565.1. Taxonomy (GTDB): domain Bacteria; phylum Atribacterota; class Phoenicimicrobiia; order Phoenicimicrobiales; family Phoenicimicrobiaceae; genus Sediminicultor. The sequence continues at coordinate 387 of JBBRDV010000078.1, read as the reverse complement.
AAAAGCAGTTATGAGTTTAACCATGGGCGGTAAATAGGAGAAAATGAACTATATAAAGAAATTAAAATGCCTACTGTGCGGAATAGAATATAAACCTAAGGAAGTCAAATACACTTGTCCACAGTGTGGGGATGAGGGTATCTTAGAAATTATCTATGATTATTCTAAGATAAAAAATGATTTTAATCGGGAATCTCTCAAAAAAAATAAGGAATTTTCGATGTGGAGATACTTGCCTCTTTTACCGGTCGATGATTCAACAAAAATTGGGCCATTAAAAGTTGGCTGGACGCCTTTGTATGAGGTGAAGAGAATAAGGGAAGATTTAAGCATGCTAAATTTATGGATTAAAGATGATGGGAGAAACCCCACTGCTTCTTTAAAAGA
>JBBRDV010000077.1:0-6766 GCA_038203565.1 Atribacterota bacterium | reverse complement strand
CCCTGTCCCATACCAGAGCCGATTAGCCCCTGTAAGATAGGCACCTCCGTAATAGTAGCAAAATACATAAAAGCGCTTAGAAAAGAGGCAAAGAAATTGGCGCTAAGAGAATTACCACCTACCAGGTAGGAAATAAAACGGGAAGGAATAAGTCCTTCCTCATTAGGTCTACCCAATAACAAGCCGGCAAAAAAGATCCCTAAAAAAAGCAAGGGTAAGATCTGTTGAGCAAATCCCCATGAAGATTCTCCCCAGAGGATAAGTTCCTGTTTTTTAAACCAGTAAACCACAATAAAGATGAATAATAAGACGAAAGTGAAGGCCAAAAACCATTTGTACTGAAAAATGATAGCCCATAGGCTCTCATCCCCTGTTTGCGGTCTAGCCCAATTGGCAAAGACCATAAATCCAATCATACTAATAAAATAGAGGATATTCTGGAACCCACTTCTTAGGTTAAGATCACCTTCTCTACTCCCCAATTGAAACTTTCCATTGGCATGCCGTTCTTTTTCTTCAGATAAAAAAAAGAAATGCATCAATAATCCGATCACTACACTAAATATAACCGCACCTGCTGCTCTGGCCAAACCTAATTTCCAACCCAATACCCGTGCAGTCAGTATAATGGCTAGCACATTAATGGCAGGACCTGAATAAAGAAAGGCTATAGCTGGTCCCAATCCTGCTCCTTTTTTATATATTCCAGAAAATAAGGGTAAGACCGTACAGGAACAGACGGTCAAAATAGCGCCTGAAATAGAAGCCACAAAATAAGCCAGGATTTTATTGCTTTTGGCGCCTAAATACTTAATCACTGCATCCTGGTCTAGAAATTGATGAATCGCACCGGCAATAAGAAATGCTGGAATCAAGCTGAAAATGACATGCTCCCTGGCATAGATATGAAGCATAGCCAGGGCTTCATATAACGGATTACGAAACTCGAAAATCTCTATGGGTATAAAATAGAAAAGAAGAAATCCAGCTAATAGCAAAAAAATATTTAATTTTTTTTTCATCTTAATTCAGTACTCCTTAAAAATAAAGAAATTTATTTCTTACAATAAAACATAGCTATGTGCTAACTTGAAGAATCCAGGTAATGATTCCATTATTGACCACAAAGGCTATCTCGATTGGCCTGTGCTGATTTTCCCAGATCTTCTAAGATAACCGGATCATCGTTGAGCCATCCGCTCAGGTTTCCTATAACGATTCGGCTATATTCATCCCCTCTTCTGTTAATAAAATATTCAGTCCACTGTTTATCAGGACGGCTGTCAATTAAACCTGCTTCTTTGAGTTTTCTTAAATGCCTCGAGATGCTAGGTTGACTTATACCTAACACATAAGTTAACTCACAGACACACATCGGTCTATATTCCAATAATTTCAAAATACGGAGCCGATTACTATCGGATAACATATTATAAATTTGAGATAATCTTTCCATGATCAATATTCTCCTTGATTAAATAGCCATATTGCTATATAATAACACTAAGTTTTTATTTGTCAATAGATAAATTAGTCCATAAATATGAATTAGGAAAAGATGCTTTATATAGAACCGTTTAAACTCTTAAATTTCAAGGGAAATACTATTATAAAATAAATTTTGAGTGGTTAAAATATCTTTGGAGGACTTTATGGGAAAAATTGTAAAAAAAACAATTTTCATTGTTTTATTAACTTTATTCATATTTTTTTTAAATATGAGTGTTGGCAATGGAATCGTTCAGGAAAAATTGAATGACAAGCATGTTTTAATTGAGCTATTTATTAATACCAAATGTACCATTTGTCCAAAAGCAGCATTTTGCTTGGAAGATTTAGCCTGGAGTTATGAACCCGGTAAAGTTATTCTGGTAGAAGAACATATCTGGGGAGATAGTTATGATATCCCGGAAACCAATGAACGATATGACTGGTATGTGAGAGACGGGGTTAAGGGAACGCCGGATATTTTTTTTAACGGTCTATCTAACCGTATTCAGGGATTATGCTGCGATTGTAATGACATTTCAAAACATATTTTATCTTGCCAGAGCATTATTGAAAAGGAATTAACCAAAACATCACCTATTGACCTAAGCGCTGAAAAATCTTACTTTGAAAATAAAATAATTATCCAGGGTCGATTAGAAAATATTAGCCAAGAACTTTTACAAAATCTAATCATCGGTGGAATAATCTATTTTGAAGGTGAGGAAAGCGAATTTTTTTATCTAGCTAAAGATATATTCGATAGTCAGGATATCAACCCGCTTGCATACTTGGAGGAGAAGAAATTTAATTTTATTTCTAAAATTGAATTTTGCGAGAAGGATAATGCTGATAAATACCATATTGTTATCTTTGTTCAGGATAAATTAAGTAAGGAAATCTTACAATCAATTTTAATTAAATAAAAGCATAATAGTAAACACTTAGCGGTATTTTGAAATGACCAAATAACAATAATAAAAATTATTAAATGCCCTTCAGCAAAATCGCTGAAAGGCTTTATTTATAAAGATTTGGTGGAGGCGAGTAGACGAGTTCCGCAACTTTTGTATGTGTGATGAGACTGAGAAAGTGTATCGTAAACTAGAGGAAGCAGTTGGGGTGTGTTAAGAATTTAAATAAGCAGAACTATTTGATAAAGAAGTTCTGCTTATGTTTCAGTAAGTTGGGATTCTTTTCCGAATCTGATTTCATCTACAGTGTATTTCTGCAGGCCGATTAAAGCGGTAGCTGTATCATAGACATCCTGATCTAGAGCAGTTGATTTAACACTACCATAAGTCAATATTAGAGTATCAACAGCTATTATGAATTATAAAGGTTTTTTATTCTTTGCTTTGCTTTGAATTGCTCATTTTTTTATAAAACTAAAAAGGATCCCTTCCTTGCCAAAAATAGTTTTAATCAATAGAGAAGTTAATCTACTTGACAAGAGAAAACTTCTAATATATTATATAAGTAATTTTGAATATACTTATATAATAGGAAATATCAATGACCAATTATGAAATTGAAGAAATTACCAAAATATGTAAGGCTTTATCTGATCCAACCAGATTTAAAATATTTCTCTTGTTAAATAATGGAATATCTTGCGTTAATGCGATAGTTAATTCTTTACAAGTTTCCCAGCCAGCGGTATCCCAGCATCTCAAGATTTTAAGGGAAGCCGGCTTGGTTAAGATAGAGAAAAAAGGTTATTGGGTACATTATTCATCTAACAAAGAAAAGATAAATGAATTTTTAAAGGATTTACCAGAAATATTAAAATTAAAAGGAGGTGAGAAAGATGGACAAAAAAGTAAATCAGAAAAGTTGTGAACATCCGGAAAGACTTAAGGGTAAACCGGGGGAATGCGCTTCTGAACAGATAAAGAAATGTCACGGTGATATTTCCGATAAAAGTCATCCGTGTGATTCGGAAAAAAAGTTAGATAAGTCCGTTTAAATAAATAATTATTCAAAGTAATTTACTAAAGGAAAACAAATATGTATAATTATGCTTTGTATTTATTGACGGGTATAGTTCTGGTGGTTTCCTTTAAAAGAGATAAAAAGAAAACGAAAATGGCTTTAAAAAAAGCCTGGAAGTCATTCGAAAATATATTGCCACAATTTTTAACTATTTTAGCTTTTTTAGGTATGGTGCTAGCCCTACTAAGTCCTGAGGTTATATCTCACCTTATAGGACAGAAAGCTGGTTGGCAGGGTATCATTATTGCCTCAATTATTGGATCAATAACACTTATACCAGGTTTTATCGCTTTTCCTGTTGCTGCCATACTCCTTAAAAATGGAGCTGGTTTTGCACAGGTAGCAGTATTTGTAAGTACACTGATGATGGTTGGGGTAGTCACCCTGCCACTGGAAATTAAATGTTTTGGTAAAAAGATTTCAACAATGAGAAACACGTTTGCCTATCTGTTTTCCTTTATTGTAGCTTTGGTAATAGGTGTGGTGCTGGGATGAAAATAAGTTTCAAAAGATATTTAGGGTTTATTATTATTTTGGGATTGAATATCATGTTGCTTATGATTAACAGAAAAATTGGGTTAAGATCAATCACTATTTCCGGATCAAATATTTTTGAGATGGCCAAGATACTCCCGCCCATATTTGTGCTTTTAGGGCTGATGGATGTGTGGGTTCCCAAAGAAACAATGGAAAGATTTATGGGAGAGAAATCGGGCTTACTTGGAATTCTAATTGCTTTTTTCTTTGGGTCCTTTGCGGCAGGTCCTCTTTATGCTGCCTTCCCCATTGCCATAATTTTGATGAAAAAGGGTGCAAAATTTTTCAACATTCTTATTTTTATAGGTGCTTGGTCAACGGCTAAAGTTCCCATGTTCCTATTTGAAACCGCCTCTATGGGATGGAGGTTTTCTGTTACAAGGCTTATGATGAGTATATTCGGAGTGATTACTATAGGCTACGTGATAGAATTATTTACCAGTAAAAAAGAGAAGGAAAACCTATATAATAAGGCAAGTTTAATGTAGTGATTGATATACAAAAATAAATAACAGAAGGCATTAAAGGATTAAAAGCGTAATCGACCACTAAATTCTGAGGAAAAGACAGGTTATGAAAATCAAGTCGTTTGAGTTTAACTTAAGAGAATTGGCTGGATCTATGGGGGACTTCGGAACACTCTTTCCGCTGGCAATCGGTTATATCATGGTCTGTGGGCTCAATCCTTCAGGATTTCTGGTCATGATGGGCTTAGCAAATATAGTTACCGGTCTGGTGTACCGGCTCCCTATGCCTATCGAACCTATGAAGGTTCTGGCTGTGGTGGCCATCGCTCAGTATTGGTCCCCCTCAATGGTCTATGCTTCTGGATTCGCAATGGGTGTTATCTGGCTAGTGTTCGCTGTGACCGGTGTCATAGATTGGATTGCAAGAGTAACCCCCAATTCAGTTATTCGTGGAATCCAAGTTTCACTTGGTGTGCTTTTAGCTATCCAGGCTTTCAAAATGATTTCTACCTGGTGGGCAATCGGTATCGTCTCTATCCTCATAGTGCTGCTACTAAGGAAAAATCGCTATGCTCCTGCCGCTATCGTTCTAATGATTCTCGGAGTGGTGATTATATTTTTCAAGGGACAATTCCAGCAAATCAATCCCCCTTTCTTCAGTCTTCCGCCTCTTACGAGCTTTCGTCTTAAGGAAGTTTGGCTAACCCTGCTTCTCGCAGGCTTTGCTCAGATTCCATTGACAGTTACCAACGCAACTATCGCTACTTCTTCCTTGATTAAAACCTACTGGCCGGATAGACCGGTAAGTGAGAGAAAACTCTCTTGGAATCAAGGAATTATGAACCTGATTCTACCTTTCTTTGGTGGAATGCCAATGTGTCATGGGGCTGGCGGTTTAGCAGGTCAATACTATTTTGGCGCACGGACAGGAGGAACGAATATTTTAGAGGGGTTGATAGAAATTTCTATGGGTTTGTTTCTGGCTAATTCCATCGCCGGACTATTTGCCGTTTTTCCGATGGCTATCGTTGGTGCTATGATGTTTCTGGTCGGGATAGAACTTATTAAGTTTGCCAAGGATATTCAGTTAAACCAGGATTTGATTCCTATGACCGTGACCGTCATCGTTTCAGTGGCTACTAATATGGCTTACGGTTTCTTGATTGGGCTTGTAGTGTACTATCTGATTCGGTTTGTTTTCAGAAAAAAGAACTCTGGTAAGTGTCATACTAAAGCGGTAGACTACACATAACACGGGCTTTGCGGCTTACTTCGTTTGTCTAAAATACTTTGCACTTCATCAAGCCCGTAGTAAAATAAGGGGACGCCTTCGCATATCGTGTACTACGGCACCCTACAAATTTTGGGCAAAATCTGTTCGAATTTTTTCGAACGTACACCGTGAACTGCCAAAGAAAAGGGAATTAAGTAAAACTGGAATCTATCATGTGATGATACGGGGAAATGAGCGGAAAAAATATTTATTTTGACAGATAACTCGTGTAGTTTAAAAGATATTCAGTCAATAAAATAGATTATTGTGCAAAAATTGCCCAATGATTACACAAATTTTGCGAAAAAAATTCACTCTTTTTAATAAAATTAATTAAATTAAATAAAAATATTAAATGTTTATTTTTAAGTAAAAACATCTTTTAGTCGTTTATTTGTATAGCTTCTAACTATCTTTTAAAAATAGAAAAAACTGAAAAGAAAGTTTTTATAATAATTGGCATAGTAATTGCTATATTAATGGTTAGGAAATAATAGAAAGGAGGTACATAATAAATCTATAAATTTAAAATATGAAAATAGACCCACACATAGTCAAGAGAAAGAAAGAAACTCAAAATCATCTCAGTCGTATTCAGAGGTAAATTGACACTCTAAAAAATATATCGATTCGGACACGGATTGTATTGACATCGCGATGTTGACCACATCTATTGCTAAATCTTTTGATTCTTTAAGAAGCAAGACCTTGGAAGGAAACATCGTTCATCAAGTTTTAAAAAATGGAAGTGGCTTAGCATAAAAACAAAAGGATTAAATTATATAAAAATAATATGCTTAAATTAGAACACGTTTATAAAAAATATAAGGAGCAGAAGGTACTTAAAGATATCAATTTTCATCTTGAAGAAAAGGAATTCATCAGCATTATCGGAAAATCAGGTGTCGGTAAAACCACGCTTTTGTCCATAATGGCGGGGCTGATTTCTCCCGACAACGGCAAAATATTTTTTTGGGAAAAAGATCTTACTGGCTATTCAGAAGAA
>JBBRDV010000076.1:0-7085 GCA_038203565.1 Atribacterota bacterium | reverse complement strand
CGTGGCCTTTGCCTACCAAGGCATCACCTACACCTCCAGAGAGAAAGTCGTCGACCTTGGTCCGGTTCAGGTAAGTACTGAGAAGACCAGTACTTTTCCCTTACCCCCGGTCGTGGGTGGTATTGCCCTGGTAGGCGGTATAGCGCTGCTCTTAATGGGAAGCAAAAAATCCTGATTGCAGGCAAAGCGTTTCAATTTTAATTGGTAAACTAAAACAAATTTAGAATATGAAATTAGTTCAACCAAAATAGAATCAGGGGGGGGAAGCCCTCTGCTACTCTGGACAGTGGAACCTCCCCTTCGACTATTACCGTTAAAGGTAGAATAATTATAAAAATAGTGGATATATTTTAGCCTATAACTTATCCTTATCTGAAACTTTTCTTGGCTTATTTTGTATTCTATATTAGAAAATACAGTTGGTTTGCTTTTGGAATAGGAACCTGTTTAATAACTATTTATCTACTTCTTAAAGCAAATACGGCTTTAAAAAAATATAAGGAAATAAGATAGAGAAGATCTTCTAATTTAGATTAATTAGGCAGAAACCTTCTTAGACTATAGAATAGAGTAGATAAAATAGACTATTTTTTAATTAAAAATTGAGTTATAATAATAACATCGATGGTTTATTAGGAGATGGAGTATTTAATTTTTAGTGGTAATAAAAATAAAAGAAATAAATTGTAAAAGTATTTTAAGTACTTCTGGAATTCCAGGAATTGATTATGCGCTGAACCCTACCAAATCTTCATTAATTTTAAGAGATTTAGATCTTTTAAAAAAAATAAAGATGGTAGATGTAGGAATCACTAACACTACTTTAGATGAAGAAGTTAGAAAAGTTTTAGAACCTTACGAAATATGTTTTTAGAAGATATTTAAAAATATATGAACATATGAAGTAATAATAAAACATCCAGGTTAGAGGCATTCTAATGGAGAAGATAATTGATGAAGAAAAAGTCCATAAGGTAGCAGAATTGATTAAAGAATCTAAATATACAGTTGTATTAACCGGAGCGGGAGTAAGCACCGGGTCAGGAATAGTAGATTTTCGGACCCCCGGTAAAGGCATCTGGGAGAAGGTAGACCCTTTTAAAGTTACCTCTATAGCAGCATTTAAGGAAAACCCACAGCGTTTTTATCATTTTTATCGACCTCGTATTGAGATGTTATCTCGAGTTTATCCCAATCCTGCACACAAGGCTATTGCCCGGTTGGAAGAGATGGGTTATGTTAAATGCCTCATCACCCAAAATATCGATAACCTTCACCAGAGGGCAGGTTCGAGGGAAATTATTGAAGTTCATGGCACTTTAAGAGAAGCTGTTTGCCGAAAATGTGGAAAGATGATTTCTTCGGAGGTATTACTGAAAAAGATAGAAACAAGTGAAGAGAAAGTTCCCTATTGTGAATGTGGCGGAGTGTTTAAACCAAATGTAGTCCTGTTTGGCGAGATGCTTCCTAATTTAGATCCTGCCATCTTTGAATCTATGCGAGCAGATTTAATGCTGACTGTCGGTTCATCACTCCAGGTTAGCCCGGTGAATATGTTACCCCAATATTGTCTGGATAGAGGAAGTAAATTAATCATTGTTAATTTTATGTCTACCCATCTGGACTATTTAGCTGAGGTAGTGGTCAAGGAAGATGTCTGTGATTTTTTACCGGCAGTTGTAGAAGTCTTGAGAAGAAAGTAGTTAAAATTAAATACAACTGTCCCTTTTTATCAATATTTTAATAAAAAATTTGACAAAATTGTAGAAAGAGGTACAATGTAATAGAAAAAGTTAATATAAATGGCTGGTCCTTCTTACTTAAAAGAGATGCTAAAAACAATCCATTAATCCTCTGAAAACAGAGATTGTTTGTGAAGGATCTCTTGTGTTTAAATAATGTTATCGATAAAGAGGTTGGAATTATTATTTTGTTTCTACCTCCTATAGGAAACGTTATTGGACTAAAGAGAAATAATAACGAAAAGGAGGTAGGAAATATGGAAGGTAGTAAATTATATGTCGGAAATCTTAAGTATTCTGTAAACAACGATAAATTAAAAGAACTTTTCGCCGCTTATGGTGAAGTTAAGAGTGTCAACATCATCGAAGGAAAAGGCTTTGGATTTATAGAAATGTCTTCTCCGGAAGAAGCTAAAAAAGCCAAAGAGGCTTTAAATAATGCCGATTTCGAAGATCGTCCTTTGAAGATTGACGAAGCCCGTCCACCAAGACCAAGAAGCGAATACCGCAGATACTAATTTAGTATTTTACACTTAATATATGTAAAAAAATGGGGCCAGCCATTTTAAATGGGTTAAAAAATAGAATAATACAATAGGGGAGCTTATTAAGGCTGAGAGTGTTTTTAGTAAACAGACCCTTAAAACCTGATCTGGGTAATGCCAGCGGAGGGAATTAAAGCATCATGTTTTAATTACACCGTAGATTTTGATTGAAAGATCAGGTCTACGGTTTTTTTATTTTAAGAAAAAAGGGAGATTTTTTAATGAGAAGAAATCAAGTAAGGATTATGACAGAGATTGGGATGTCAGTCGCATTGGCTGTTATATTTAATTTTATTCCTTTATGGAGGATGCCTCAAGGAGGGTCGGTTAGCCTCGAAATGCTGCCAATTTTAATCATAGCTTTGCGCTGGGGAGCTGGTCCAGGTATGATGGCTGGAGCAGTATATGGTTTGGTTCAATTAGCACTTGGTCCCTTCATTGTCCATCCAGCACAACTGGTATTGGACTATCCTTTAGCTTATATGCTGGTTGGATTGGCAGGAATGTTTTCAAACAAGATTAACCTAAAGACAAAGGCCAGTACCTATGGCTGGTTATTAGTAGCTGTTCTTATTGGTGGACTGGGAAGGTTTATCAGTCACTTTTTTTCCGGCATTATATTTTTTGCTCAGTATGTTCCGGAGGGTCAAAATCTATGGGCATATTCAGCAATATATAATATCAGTTACCTTTTGCCAGCACTGTTGTTAAGTTATATAATTATAATACCGTTACTAAAGAATATGGTAATTAATGAGGGCAAAAACGAAAGATGAGAGGATAATTTATGTCAACGAATAAGGCAGTTGTTGCCTTAAACGGAGAATTAAAAGGGAATAAGGAAGAATATAAGAAACTAATCGAAGGGAAAGATGTTTTGTTGGTTGCTGCTGATGGTGGAGCTTTATTATTGGAGAGCATAGGTTTTTTACCTGATGTGATTATAGGTGATTTTGATTCGCTTACTCAGGCACAATATCAACGTTATGAAGAAATGGGAGCTAAGATTCTAAAATACCCTGTTGAAAAGGACGAAACTGATGGTGAACTGGCACTCCAATATTGTCGGGAAAGAGGTTTTAATAATATTATTATCATCGGCTTTGCAGGGGGGCGGTTAGATCAACAGTTAGCCAATATCTTTCTCCTGGAACATGCTTTTAGAAATGGGATAACCGCATTTATTAAGGAACCTGGGCTGGAAATGGGGACAATAGATAGAGAAAAAGTGTTTTTTCAAAAAAAAGGGGCAAGGCTTTCTTTAATTCCCTTAGATAAAAAAGTTATCGGTGTTACTATAACGGGATGTAAATATTTGCTCGAATCAGGAAGCCTATTAAGATATAAAACCAGAGGCATTAGCAATATAATTGAGCAGGAAAAAGCTGTTATTACCGTTGAGAAAGGTTTATTATTATATGTTCTGAATCAGTCGGAATAATCCATAGACACGGTCGGCTAAATCATTTAGTCCGCTTGTAATTTTCTTTCTAATCTAATTTCTCCCTCTAAAGTTTACCCTTATAATAAAATATAAAAAACAAAAAAGTTTGTAGAAGAAAAAAAATAAGTGTAAAATATTAAATATCAGTATTCAGTATTCAGAAGAGAAGGAGGAATTTTTAAATTGTTTAATATAATCGCTAAAATAGTAAGAGGATTAGCTGTAGATATGATAGAGAGGGCTAATTCTGGTCACCCGGGATTACCCTTGGGTTGTGCAGAAATTGGAGCAGTACTCTTTGGAGATGTATTAAAATACGATTCTGCTGTCCCGGATTGGCCGGATCGAGATCGTTTTGTGCTCTCTGCCGGACATGGTTCAGCTTGGTTATATTCTCTGTTACATCTTTCGGGGCATGACCTTTCTTTAGATGATTTAAAAAAATTTAGACAGCTTAATTCTAAAACTCCTGGTCATCCTGAATATGGAGAAACTCCTGGAATAGAAGTTTCCACCGGACCTTTGGGACAAGGATTTGCCAATGCCGTAGGAATGGCACTGGCAGAGAAAATGTTGGCAGTCAGATTTAATACCAAGGATTATAAAATTGTTGACCATTATACCTATACTCTTTTAAGTGACGGCTGTATGATGGAGGGCATTACTTCTGAAGCCGCATCACTGGCCGGACATCTGGGCTTGGAAAAGTTAATAGCTATCTATGATGATAATAAGATATGCCTATCTGGAGAAACTAAAATGACTTTTACTGAATCGGTAGCCGATAGATTTAAAGCTTATAACTGGCAGGTAATAGAAAATGTCGATGGTCATAAAGTAAAAGAAATTAAAGATGCCCTGATAGAAGCCAAGAAAAGCAAAAATAAACCTACCTTAATTATGGCCAGAACCCATATTGGTTATGGTGCTCCCACCAAGCAGGATTCCAGCAGTTGCCATGGTTCACCTTTAGGTGAGGAAGAGGTCAGAGGTCTAAAGAAGAATTTAGGTCTTCCTTTAGATGAGAAATTTTATGTTTCAGCTGAGGTAAGAGAATTTTTTGAGAATAGAAAAAAAGAATTGCTTAAAAAAAGAGAAGAATGGCAGAACATATTTGAAGAATGGACTAAGAAGTCTCCCCCATTAAGAAAGAAGTGGGATGAAGCCCTAAATTTAGTCCTCCCCCAAGATTTAGAATTGGAAAGTTTGGAAATAAAGTCTCCGGTAGCTACTCGAGTAGCGTCATCGATAGTCTTGAATAAACTTGCTGATGAAATTCCTTATCTTATCGGTGGTTCGGCAGATTTAGAACCTTCTACCAAGGCTTATTTGGATAAATATAAAGATATTCAGAAAGGTAGCTTTGATGGTAGAAATATCAGATTCGGAGTTAGGGAACATGCGATGGGAGCAATGGTTAATGGTATTGCAGTTCATAAGGGATTTAGACCTTATTGTTCCACTTTTTTTGTTTTTTCTGATTATATGCGCCCCGCTATTAGGATGGCAGCTTTAATGAAGCTTCCGGTAATCTATATCTTTACCCACGATTCTTTCTTTGTAGGAGAAGATGGCCCAACTCATCAACCGGTAGAGCAGCTTGAATCTTTAAGGACTATTCCAAATTTAAAGATTATTCGACCTGCTGATGAAGAAGAGACTAAATTAGCCTGGAGAGAAATCTTAAAGAAGACCGAAGAGCCTACCGTCTTGATTTTATCCCGACAGGATTTGCCACATCTGGAAAAATCTCGTGGAGTAAAAGAATTCTCCCGTGGCGGCTATATCATATCTCATAAAGAAAAAGAAGCACCCCAGGTAGTATTAATGTCCAGCGGTAGTGAAGTTTCGATAGCCGTAAAGGTAAATCTTATTTTAAAAGTGAACGGAATTACCAGCCGTGTAGTATCTATTCCGGACAGAGAAGAATTTTTAAGACAGGAGAAAAGATATATAGAAGAGGTTCTAGGACCCAAAAACGCACTTCGGGTAGTCATTGAAGCCAATACCGGCCAGGGCTGGTATCAGTTATTAAACGATTCTTATTACACCGTATTTATGAAATCTTTTGGCAAGAGTGCACCAGGTCAGCAATTAGCTGAATATTTCGGTTTTACTCCCGAGAAAATTGCTCAAAAAATCATACAAATCTTGTAATACATGACAGGAGACGGTTATTTGACAAAGCCTTTTCTTATGGCTACTGGAATAATTTTTAATATTCAAAGATATTCGATTCATGATGGACCGGGAATTCGAAGCACAATATTTTTAAAAGGATGTCCGCTTAATTGCTGGTGGTGCCAAAATCCCGAAAGCCAGTTAAGCGAGCAGGAAATGATATTTTGGGGAGATAGATGTATAGGATGTGGAGCATGTTCTACGATTTGTCCTTCCAATGTTATTCAGATGAAAAATAGAATTCCGGTTACCGAAAAAGAAAAATGCCTTCTTTGCGGAAAGTGTATAGAAAAATGCCCGGCTCTATCCCGGGAAATGATAGGGGAAAAACTAACCATCGAAGAGGTTATAAAAGAAATAGAGAAAGATCTGGTATTTTATGAAGAATCTGGCGGGGGAGTGACCTTCTCCGGTGGGGAACCCTTGGGGCAATCTGGATTTTTAGAGGGTCTCCTTAATGGTTGCAGAGAAAAAAAGATTCACACCGCAGTTGATACCTCGGGATATATTTCCTGGGAAATTTTAAATAAAATAAGCCCTAAAGTAGATTTATTTTTGTACGACCTTAAAATAATGGATAGCAAAAAACACCAAGAATATACCGGGGTATCTAATGAGATCATTTTAGAAAATTTAAAGAAACTCTCCTCGGTACACCATAATATCTTTGTTCGTTTTCCGGTTATCCCTGGTATAAACGATGATGATCAAAACATCAAGGAAACGGGAGAATTTTTATCTTCCTTGAAAATTACTCAGGTAAACCTTCTCCCTTACCACTATATAGGCATAGATAAATATAGAAGATTGGAAAGGACTTATAAGTTAGCAACCACACCACCTCCTTCGGAAGGAAAATTATCCGAAATATCTGCGACTTTAAGCAAGTTTAATCTGAATGTAAAATTAAGAGGTTAATTCATATGAATAAAAGAATAGAAAAATTAAGACAGGAAAGTTTAGATTCTCACCCTTATATTTCTATCGAGCGAGCAAATTTGGTAACTGAAGCCTATCAGAAATATGCCGGAACAGTTTCTTCTCCAGTACTTCGGGCTTTAGCCTTTAAACAGGTGCTGGAAAATAAAGTTATCTATATCACTGAAGGGGAACTTATTATGGGAGAGCGGGGGGAGGCTCCAAAAGCTACTCCTACTTTTCCCGAATTATGCT
>JBBRDV010000075.1:0-7274 GCA_038203565.1 Atribacterota bacterium | reverse complement strand
CAGTAATAGGAAAAATTGAGTGGAAGAGAAGATTTGACCATATGCAGCAACATAGCGGGCAACATATTCTTTCTGCTGCTTTTGAAAAATTATGGAATGCCGATACGGTATCTTTTTATTTGGGGAATGAAATTTGTACTTTAGATATCATGAAAGATAACATTACTTCCGAGGAAGCAAAAAAAGCGGAGGTATTGTCTAATAATATCGTTTTGGAAAATAAAGCGATTAAAGCATATTTCGTGGATCAAGAAAGAGCAAATGGATTAAATCTAAGGAAAATACCTCCTCAAAAAGAAGATATAAGAATAGTAGAGATAAAGGATTTTGATATATGTGCCTGCTGTGGTACTCACTGTGGGACTACCGGAGAGGTTAGTTTGATTAAAATTTTAAAATGGGAGAAGAGAGGAGAAAAAATCCGTCTGGAATTTATCTGCGGAAGGCGTGCCTGGAAAGATTATTTTTGGAAGAATGAGATGATCAAAAATATTTCAAATAAATTAACCATTAAGGATTCCGAACTGGGAGAGGCGATAGATAGGATGCTTGAAGAGAGAAAAGGAATCGGGAAGGAATTAAAAGAAAATAAAGAAAAATTACAAGAATATGATGCAAAAAGATTGATTGATGAATCTTCTTTGAAAGATAATAGAATAAAGATTATAAACAAAGTGTTCGAAGAAGATAATTTTCAAGAAGTAAGGGAATTGGTTCAGAAGATTATTAATTTGGATGAAAGTGTAGTTGTATTATTTGGAATTAAAAGCGAGGGGGCGAAGATATTATTTGCCTGTTCTCGGGCTTTGAAATACGATATGAATAGATTAATAATAGAAGCGGGAAAATTTATTGAAGGTCGAGGGGGCGGAGCTCCTAATTTTGCACAAGCCGGAGGGAAAAGGGCTGAGGGGATTGAAGATGCTCTGAATTTTGCTTTGGAGCATTTTCAAGAATTTATTAAAAAATGAGAAAAAACAGAAAACTAATAAACAAATTAGTTTCCGTGATAGTTTTTCTTTTAATAACATTTTTGCTGGTAAGTTTTCATTCATTTTCTGCCGAAAGAGACTTAAGCGAAGAGCAGAAATTAGGAAAGAAGCTATCTGAGGATATTGAGAAAAAATATGAAGTAGTTGAAGATTTAGATCAAAATTTACTGATTACTGAGATTGGTAATAAATTAGCTAAAGCTTCTGAGATGAAAGAGATGAAATTTTACTTCAGGATATTAAAAGAGGATGGACCTAATGCCTTCTCTATCCCCGGTGGATATATCTATGTGACTTATGATCTTTTTGATTATGTCCAGTCAGATGACGAACTTGCCGGTATTTTAGCCCACGAAATTGCCCATATAGTACACAATCATGCTTTAAAACAAACCAGAGATAATACTAAATTTACTCTACTAACTATTTTGGCCGTTCTTTTAACCAGAGAGCCGGATGTAGGTGTATTAGGGAATCTTACCACCATAACTCTTCTAAACCAATATAGCCGAGAGTATGAAGAAGAAGCAGATTTAACCGCCATAGATCTCTTAATCAAAACAGGATATAATCCGGTAGGTTTTTTAACTTCTTTAGAAAGATTGTATGCCCAGGAAATGTTTAAACCTGAAGTAAATTTGGGAATATTTCAAACTCACCCTGATACTGAAAATAGGGTTAATTATGTAAGAAATAAATTAATAGAAAAAGGAATAGATATTGATAGGCGAGCTACAACCGATTATCTTAAAGTGAGCTCTAAATATATATTAAAAGATTCTTTTTATACGGGTATTATCTGTATTGATGATATTCCTGTGTTAAATTTAACTTTTCCTAAGAGAGAGAAAATTTATCTTAAAATAATTGAAACCAGTCAAAATCTCGATAGATTTCTTAGTATCGATTTGAGCCCCTATGAGATAAATGTATTTGTAGAGGGAAGTAAGTCTACACTATTCATTAGGAATAATAGGATAATCTCTTTAGATGATTCGGAAACGGTTTATTTGGAGAGAACCGCAGAAGAAGTATTGCAGGAAGCTAAGAGTAAGATTACGCAGGTACTCTGGGAGTTCAGACTTAATATGCCTTTTGATATTAAGGGAGATATTTAAGGATTATCCTAAATAGGCTTTAATTACTTTAGGATTTTTTGCGACTTCATGTGCAGGACCCTCTAAGATAATATTTCCTGTTTCCAAAACATAAGCTCGATGAGCTACTTCTAAAGCCATATGGGCGTTTTGCTCTACCAATAAAATAGTAGTACCTTCAGAATTTACCTGTCTTATCACTCGGAATATGTTTTGAACTAAAAGGGGAGCTAATCCCATAGAAGGTTCGTCTAACAACATAAGCTTAGCACGAGCCATTAGACCACGACCCAAAGCTAGCATCTGTTGTTCTCCTCCTGATAGGGTCTCTCCTAGTTGATGTCTTCGTCCTTTTAATATAGGGAATAGATCATACACTTTTTCTAAGTCTTCCTGAATTGCTATTTTATCTTTTCTCCCCCAGGAAGCAAGTTCTAAATTTTCCTGAACTGTCAGTGGTCCAAAAATTATTCTTCCTTCTGGGACATGGGTTATACCCCTTTTTACCAAATCATATGCTGGTACAGATAACAAGTCTTCATTTAAAAAAGTAATACTTCCACCCTTAGGTTTAATCAGATTAGAAATAGTGCGCAGGGTGGTTGATTTACCAGCCCCGTTTGCTCCAATTAAGGTCACTATTTCACCTTCTTTAACTTCAAAGGAGATTCCTTTAAGGGCTCGAATTGGTCCATAAGACACATCTAAATTATGAACTTTTAACATCTTTTTTCTCTTCTCCTAAATAAGCTTCTATTACTTTAGGATTTTTTTGTATCTCCGGAGGAGTCCCCTCGGCAATCTGGACTCCAAAATCCATCACCATAATTCTTTCGCAAATTCCCATTACAAATTGCATATGGTGTTCTATTAAGAAAATAGTTAATTGAAAATCTTCTTTAATTTTTTTAACTAATTCCATTAATTTAATCGTTTCATAAGGATTCATCCCGGCAGCCGGTTCATCAAGCAGAAGTAAACTTGGTTTAGTCGCTAAAGCTCGAGCTATTTCTAATTTTCTCTGTTCGCCATAAGGGAGGCTTCCAGCTGGGTTATTGTAATAAGTATGTAAATTAAAAAGTCGCAGCAATTCCATAGCTTGTTTATTCATTTCCTCTTCCTCACGATGATAATTTTCATCTCTTAGTATGCCTGAGAAGATACTATAGTGAGTACGAAAGTGATAGGCAATGATAATATTATCTAATACACTAAGATTTGAAAAAATACGAATATTTTGAAAGGTGCGAACAATTCCTTTTTGAGTAATTTTATGGGAAAGAAGTCCTCCGATATTCTCTCCTCGAAAAATAACTTCTCCAGAAGTAGGAGGGTAAATCCCGGTGAGCACGTTAAATACAGTAGTTTTACCAGCTCCATTGGGCCCAATCAGGCCAACTAGTTCATCCTTTTTTATCTGGGTATTAAATTTATCCACCGCTTTTAGACCGCCAAAGTAACAGCATAAATCTTTTAATTCTAAAATCACCACTTAATTTACCTCTTTCCTTTTGGGGACTAAAAATGAAAATTCACGATTACCAAAAATACCTTCTGGTTTCCTTAGCATTAATATAATTAAAAGTAAAGGATAGATTACCATTCTCCATTGTTGAAAGTTAATTACTCTTAAAAATTCTGGAAGAATAGTAAGTCCAGTAGCAGCCAGAATAGAACCAGTGATACTTCCCATTCCACCAGCATAAAGGTAAATAAGGTAATCAATTGATTTTATGAAGCTGAAATTGTCAGGGTGAATAAATCTTAAGACGTGAGCAAAAAGTCCGCCCCCGACACCAGCAAAAAAAGCACTTAAGCTGAAAGCGATAATTTTATATCGGGTAGTATTAATGCCCATAGTTTCTGCAGCGACTTCATTTTCTCTGATAGAAAGACAGGCTCTGCCATGCGTAGAGTAAATAAAATTACGCATAATGATAACTGATAATATAGAAATAACATATACTAACCAAAATTTAGAAAGGGCTGGTATAGCTGATAATCCTCGGGGTCCACTTATTTTGTCAATAGTTTCTGAAAATCTAACTAACCCTATTTGGTTTAAAAAGGCAGCAATTTCATCAGAGGCGCGAACGATCGAGCGAACTATTTCACCAAAAGCTAAAGTAACTATGGCTAAATAGTCGCCTTTTAATTTTAAAGTGGGAAGTCCGATGAAATATCCGGCAATTGCGGCTATTAATCCTCCCATAATCAGAGAAAAAATAAAAAGTGCTAATTGAGGAAAATAAGCCATTTTTGCTGCTTTAAATAGAATAGTAGTAAAATAAGCTGAAGTGTATGCTCCGATACACATAAAACCAGCGTGACCAATCGAAAATTGTCCGGTGAATCCGTTAATTAAGTTTAAGCTTACAGTCATTATAATATTGATTAAAGAAAACATAAGGATTTGTATATAATAACGGGTGAGAAGGCGAGGTACAATGGGGGTAGTGCCGCTAAGTATTTCAATTAATAAATAAACCAGAATGGTTATTAATATAAATTTATAATATTTCCTTATTAGATTAATAATATTCATTATCATTTTCATCAGTTTATACCTTTTCTTTGGTAAATTTTCCCAAAAGTCCTGCCGGTTTAAAGATTAAAACTACGATCAGGATTATAAAGGCAATAACATAACCAAAATTGGAATTAATAGAAGTAGCAAAGGTTTCGGAGATACCCATGACATAACTTCCTAACATAGCTCCCGGGATACTTCCAATACCTCCTAAAACCGCAGCTATAAAAGCTTTAAGGCCGGGCCAAATTCCTAAATAGGGTGATTGTAATTGCCCATAAGTAAGTGCAAATAATGTACCTGCTGCAGCAGCTAATGATGTTCCTATGCCAAAAGTAATAGAGATGATGTTATTGATATTTATACCCATCATCAGGCAGGCATCTTTATGAAAGGCTACTGCCCGCATTGCCTTTCCGATCATAGTTTTTTTTACAATATACTGTAATAAAATCATAAGAATAACAGTTATTATAATATCCAAAATCTTAATGTTATTAATGGTGATTCCAAATATATTATATGTTTTATCGGCAATTAATGCAGGGAAGGGGAGAAATTTTGGGCCAAATACAATTTTATTTAAGGGAAAGGGGACATTCTCGGGAGAAAGGGCAAAAAAGTTCTCCAAAAAAAGAGAAACACCTAAAGCAGTAATTAAAGCCGCTAATCTGGGCTTAAATCTTAAAGGTTTATAAGCAATTTTTTCAATGGACATTCCCAATAGAGCGGTTACGACCATAGAAAAAATTAAAACTACTATAAAAGGAAAACCAAAGTTGTGAGCAATTAGATAATTACCCAAGAAACAAGAGATATAAGCCCCAAACATAAAAAGGTCACCATGGGCAAAATTAATGAGCTTAATAATTCCATAGATCATGGTATAGCCTAAAGCAATCAGGGCATAAATACTTCCCAGTTGGATTCCATTTACTAGTTGTTGCAGAAAGGCTTGAATTCCAAAAGATAAAATATATAGAAACAAAAAAAATAGAATAATTACAGAAATAAAAAGGTATTTTTTCCAATTTGTCAATTTATTATAAGTCAATATATTATTATTTATAGAATCAGATAATTGTTTTTTGGTCATATTCTTTCCCGATTTTTTAGAAAATTTCTTTATTGTTTTCTATAATATAACAGGACATTGCTTTTTGCAATGTCCTGTTATAGAAAGCTTGTTAAATATCGATAATATATTTTTAGATTTTTTTACTTTTTAGGGTTGGACAAATTTTTGGAAGACAAATTTGCCGTTTTCCACTTTGATTATTGCAGCTTTTTTAATAGGGTCACCATTTTTATCAAAAGTAATTTGTCCTGAAACACACTCTAAATTAGTTGCTGAAATAGCATCTCTAATTGCTGCGCCATCCGTAGAGCCAGCTCTTTGCAGAGAATCAATTAAAATTAAGGCTGCATCATAGGCTAAAGTCGCTAAGGCATCAGGGGTCTGTCCATAAGTTTCTGCGTATTTTTTTACAAAGTTCTGCACAATGGGTCTAGGGTCTTCAGGCGAATAATGATTGCAGAAATATCCACCTTCTACTGCCTCTCCACCTAATTTAGGAAATTCTGCTGAATCCCATCCATCTGCTCCTACAAAGGGAACGGTTATTCCTAAACCTCGGGCTTGTTTAGCCATTAAAGCGGCAGCAGAATAATAGGCATCCAAAAAGATTACATCCGGATTAGCAGATTTAATATTGGTTAATTGGGCAGAGAAATCAGTAGTTTTATCTTCATCAGTAAAAGATTCATAAGCCACTACTTTACCGCCTAATTTTTCAAAACTTTCTCTAAAGGCTTCAGCTAATCCCTTAGTATAGTCATTGGCATTATCAAAGATAACTGCTGCGGTTTTTGCTTTTAAATCATTGGCACTGAAAGTCGCCACTACTGCACCCTGGAAGGGATCAAGAAAACAGGATCGGAAAATATAATCACCAGTAAGGGTGACCTGGACAGCAGTAGAAGTTGGACTAATAACCGGGACGCCGGCATCTTGAGCAATTGGGGCACCAGCTAAAGTACATTTACTCATTACCGAACCAAGAATAGCTACTACTTCGTCTTGATCAATTAACTTACGGAAGGCATTAGCGGCTGCTTCGGGAGAACCTTGGTCATCTTCAAAAATGTAATTTATTAAATATCTTGTTCCTCCGATGTCAACTCCGCCTTCATCATTTACTGCTTTAAAGGCTAATACACAACCATTTTTAGTAGAAGCTCCAAAAGTAGCTGCCCCTCCTGTCAGACAGGCGACTCCACCAATTTTAACTAATTTTGCTGAAGCAGCTGAAACAGAAAATAAAAAGCATACTAAAATTAATAAAATCAACAATTTCTTATTCATTTTTAGGTCTCCTTTTAATAAGTTTATTTTTATCAAATTTTACAAGTTCAAATAAAATCTGCAATTAGATTAGGTTTTGTTTATTGAATTATCATCCTCCTTTTTAATTAAAAGATTTTGATATGGGACTGATATTATAAGGTATATAGGTGTAATTCGACCTTTATTTAAAAAAAGCCTAAAGAATTGGTTCAAATTTATGGAACCTATCCTTCAGGCTTTTTTCCTAAAAGTGTGACATTTATAAATAAATGCTTTATACCGCTCGGTCCAGACTTCTTCAAAAAACG
>JBBRDV010000074.1:0-7280 GCA_038203565.1 Atribacterota bacterium | reverse complement strand
TAGTAGTATTTAAATTTAAAAATAAATTACCCCACTCATTTAAAGAAGATTTATAATTATCTGTAAGTAAAAGATTAACTAGTAGCAATTAATTTTATTTTCCCAAATAAAATATGTTTTTTCATCCTAACCTCAAACTAACAGACTCCATACGGTGGTGGTTGATGTTTTTCTGATTTCTTAATATATTTTTCAGGATTATTATCAAACTCTTTTTTACAACCTGCAGAACAAAAATATAAAATTTTATCATTGTATGTGCTTTTAAATTTCGCTGTCAATTTATCTACTTCCATCTTACATACTGGATCAATAGCCATATTGGTCACCTCCTTTTATTCATTCACGCTTTTTCCTAAAACAACTCTTTACGGTGGGCATTTGCCGCATGTTGACCGGAACAAGGTAGTGCTTAAATATCTGTCTCCTCTATCAGGTAAAATTACTACGATTATTCCAGAGTGCATTTTCTTGGCTATACGTAAGGCTCCTACCACTGCCGCACCACTGGACATGCCTGCAAAAATACCTTCTTTGGTGGCAAGTAATCTTGCCATCTCATAAGCTGGATCATCCTCAACCA
The DNA here is from genome assembly GCA_038203565.1 of Atribacterota bacterium. GTDB lineage: Bacteria > Atribacterota > Phoenicimicrobiia > Phoenicimicrobiales > Phoenicimicrobiaceae > Sediminicultor. The sequence goes on along the minus strand of JBBRDV010000074.1, from coordinate 6,697 downwards.
TAATTTTCTCATCCAATTTTTCTAAGTGGTAAATTTTGGGAACGATTGATTCCTCCATATTTTTAAGCCCCTGTATGGTATGCCCTACTATAGGTTCAACTCCTACAATTTTAATTTCTGGTTTCTTCTCCTTGAGATATTTACCTGTCCCCATTAAAGTTCCTCCGGTTCCCATACCGGCTACAAATACATTTATTTCTCCCTTGGTTTGCGAAAATATCTCTGGTCCGGTGGTCTCATAATGAGCAAGAACATTATTCTCATTCTCGAATTGATTGGGCATATAATACTTGCCCGGCTCTTCGGCAATGAGCTGATGAGCCTTCCTGATGGCACCATCAGTTCCTTCCTTTGCAGGAGTAAGCACTGCTTCAGCGCCAAATGCTTCAATAATACTGCGCCTTTCCAAGCTAACACATTCGGGCATACAAAGTTTTACTTTATATCCCCTGGCTGCTCCTATCATTGCCAGGGCAATCCCAGTATTCCCCGAAGTAGGTTCAAGTATTATCTTTCCTCTAGTTAGTGCTCCCGACTCTTCTGCTTTTTTTATCATATAATAAGCAGGACGATCTTTAACTGAACCACCAGGATTATTTCCTTCAAGCTTGCCAAAAATTCTTACCTTTGAGTTTCCATTTAGATTATTTAACTCAACAAGCGGCGTACTGCCGATAGCTGACAACAGGTTCATAATTTTCTCCTAGCCAATCTTTTATTTGTTAACTTTTTATAGATGCTCTATATCTTGTACAAGGGATTGGTTACCTTTTTAAAGATTTTTTCATTTTTTCAAATTCTTCTTCGGTAATTTCTCCCTTGGCAAATCGTTCTTTAATAATATCTAAGGAAGTTTCGCTAGACCCCCCAGCGTATCTATTGGATTTTGTATTGGTGATGATAAAATAAATGACCAATCCAATAACAATTGCAAATATAAACATCATAAACATTCCTCCTCCATATCCAAAATTCATCATTTGATTCCACCCCCACATAAATCCACAGCCCTCTACATCAGCAAATGCAAGAACTGGGAACATAAATAATATGACAAAAACCATAATCAGCACTCTCATAAATTTCACCTCTTTTTTTATTTGAAATGTGCGCCAGAGAATAGTAATAATTAGCCTATCTCTTTTTGTGACTTCATTAAATCCTCCAAAGTAACAGAGCTAAGTTCATCGGAAATTTTTTCATCTAATTTTTCCCAGATACCTCGAGTGGCACATTTGGAAACCCTGGGACAAACAGAGGGATTTTCTACGCATTCCACACAACTTATCCCCCCTTCCAGAGTTTTTACAATCTCGTTGAGGGTTATTTGAGAAGGAGATTTGGCTAACCTATATCCTCCGTGGGCTCCTCGAGAAGAGTTTATCAACCCGCTTGCCCTAAGGGGGATAACCAGGTGACTTAAATATTTTTCGGAAATCTCTTCTTTTTTTGCAATATCCTTTAAAAAGATAGTCCCCTTATCAAAATTCAAGGCTAATTCTAACATTAACCTTGTCCCATATCTTGCTCTGGTAGAAAGCCTCATAAAACCACCTCGCTTAATTACTACTATTACTATTACTTTAGTAGTAATAATAATAATATACAAAAATATTTTTGTCAACTATTTATTCTTCAAACATTAAATCGGAAATTGATAATATCTCCGTCTTCGATTATAGCATCTTTCCCCTCGATCTTTAACAACCCTTTTTCTTTTATTGCATGCATGGAACCAAAAGTAACCAAATCCTGATATCTAGCAATTTCAGCCCGGATAAAACCTCTTTCTATATCGGAATGTACTTTTCCCGCAGCTTTTTTGGCTATGGTACCTTTCCTAATAGTCCAGGCTTTAACTTCATCTTCGCCCACAGTGAAAAAAGATATTAATCCCAGGTGTTTATAACACACTCGTGATAATCTTTCAATTCCTGATTCTTTTAATCCTAAATCTTCCAAAAATATTTGTCTCTCATCTGGTTCCAGCTCACTTATTTCCATTTCTATCTTGCCACAGATATTTAAACTGGCCATATTGCCGTCCCCAATAACCTGAACCAATTTTTCCTTTTGGGGATATGATTTTGTTTTAAATTGTTCTTCGCCAAGATTTAGAGCGATAATAATCGGTTTTAAGGTATAAAAACCGAAACCGCTTATCTTTTTTATTTCATCTTCAGAGAATTCAAGATTAGAAAGAAACTGATCATCGCTCAGCCCCTGGTTACATTTCTTTAAAATCTCCACCTCTGCCAATTCCTCATGGGTCAATTTCCGCTTTGTTTTTTCTAAACGCTGCAATCGATTTTCTACTACCTCTAAATCTCTAAATAAAAGTTCACATTTTAAATTTTCTATCTGGACAATCGGAACTTTCTGGCCAGCAACTGCCGGATCTTCAAATAACCTGATGACAAACAGCAAGGCCTCAGCATCCTGGATAAGACTAAATATCTCTACTTTTTCTTTTGTTGGTAACTCGGGAGAAATCCCACCAATGTCCACAAATTCAATAGCGGCATAAGTGGTCTTCTTGGGATGATAAAGGGAACTTAAATATTCTATTCTCTGATCGTAGACGGTAGCAATGCCGATATTCTTTGTACCTTTTGAAGAAAATGCAGAAACCTCTTTACGCTGACCAGTTAGAAGATTAAATAGAGTGGTCTTCCCGGTTAAAGGCATCCCCACGATTCCAATTTTCATTTTTTTATCCCCCACTTTGTATCTCGTATCTCGTAACACGTATCTCGTAAAGAAACATTGTAGCTTCATTATAACAAAGATTTTTAAAAATAAAAATAAAAATTGCTCTAGATGGGAGATAATAAAAAAATTATTTTTTCTTTATCTTTCCATTATCCATCAGGTAAATACAATTCGTGGTCTCTTTTAAGAATTTTTTATCATGAGAGATAATTATATAAGATAAATGGGGATAACTATTTAAAATTTGAACTATCTTTTCGATAGTTTCCTCATCAAGCCAGATGGTAGGTTCATCAAGTAATAAAATCTCTGGCTGCATAGCCCATACCGTAGCCAGAGAAACTAATCTTTTTTCTCCATAGGAAAGATTATAAGTAATTCTATCCTCAAAACCGGATAGACCCAAAATCTCCAGAGTCTCTTTCAGTATCTTCTTGGTTTCCTGTTGATTTTTTCTTAGATTTAAAGGCCCAAAAGCGATATCTTCGGCCACAGTAGGACTGAATAATTGATCATCGGGGTCCTGAAATACAAGACCGATTCTTTCTCTGACTTTCACAAAATCATTCTCTACTTTTCGTTCTTTTCTAAAAATCTCTATTTTTCCCTCCGAGGGATTTAGGAGACCCATAATAAGATGGAAAAGAGTGGTCTTCCCGCTTCCATTGGGCCCAACCAGGCCTATCCTTTCTCCTTTGTAAAAATTAAAATTGAACTTTTTAAATACATAATCCCGGGAGGGATAGGCAAAGGAAAGGTCAGCAATTTTGATTACAGCTTCATTCTCTCTTTCTTTCATGGTAATAACACCAATCCAATAATACCGCTTATCATTATCGTTCCCGTTACAAGATCAGATTTTTTAAATACAAAATGATTTAAAGTCCAAAATTTTCCCTTGAACCCTCGACAAAGCATAGCATTATAGACTCTTTTGGAGCGGTCATAACTCCTAACTAACATCATCCCCACTAAATAGGCATAAGTCCTGTAAGTATGAAAATTGGTCTGGGCTTTAAAACCTCTTATTTTTATAGCATTGTTTAATCTTATATATTCAGAGTGAATAGTTTGAGTATAGCGATAAGTAAAGAAAAATAACTGAGTTAGTTTATCAGGGAAATGTAGATGACGCAAGGCATGAACCAGATTAAATATTGAGGAAGTAGAAAGAAGAGCAATCCCAGCCAAAATAATAGAGTTGGATTTTATAGTAATTAAGAGGGCATATTTTATACCTTCCTGAGAAATACTTAATGAGTCTAAAGTATAAATATTTTTACCTGGGAAGGTAAAGGGGAGCATCAACCATAATAAAAAGATAAAACTGTTCACCACTAAAAGACGGGAAATGATTTCTTTGGTCCTTAAGCGAGCAACAGCCACTGCCCCTACAGCAAAGAATAAACCACCTGACAATGAGGTATATTTATCAGTAACAGCAACAATTACTGAAAAGAATAAAGCAATAATAATCTTTACTCGCGGGTCGAGCCTATGGAAGATAGAATCCCCTTCTGAAAATTTTTCTTTAATCAAATCAATCACCTGCGACTAAAATTTTAAATTATCTCTTACGACTTAAAAAATAAGCAATAATTCCAAAGATGCCAATGATATAACCTATGCTTCCGATTATCTCAGTAGGCGAAATTCTATCCTCTTGAGATTTCTTAATCTCTCTCATCTCTCCCATGATTGGCTTCAATTTTTCATCCAGAGCATCCTCGATTAATGATCGGATTTCTTTTAAATCGAACGAAGAAACTTCAGGAGAAAGCACAGTTACAGCTTCTTCAAGTTTTTCTTCAATTAGCTCTGCAACGTCTCTTAATTCATCGGCTCTAATAATGTATTCTGCTCGATGTCCCATACTGGCGGTAAGAACTACTTTTAAATCTCCATCTATTACATCTTCTGAAGGAATCTCAAAAGAAAACATTCCTTCTTCATCAGTTAGACCTTCTAATAGTATATTCCCCTGGTTATCAAATACTTCAATCTTTGAATCTATACACTTTTTACCATCATTAAAATAACTTTCGGTGCAAACTTTATCTCCTTCCACATAGGCAAAAATATTTACTTTGTGGGCAAAGACCGAGACATCCATCATTATAATGATTAAAAAAATAAATATCAAAATTAAATACGGTTTATTTTTCATCTTATCTCTCTGATATATTATAAATATACTGAATTAATCTGTGTAATCTACATAAAATCTACCTAGTCAAACATTTAATATTTCCGGTCGAACTTTCCTCAAAAATCCTATACAAAATACAGTTAACACTCCTTCTAAAATCATCACCGGTAGATGGGCAATTAGCACCAATTTAGCTACCTGCATGAAAGGTTCTCTGGTAAAGACCAGAGCAGCAGCTACCATTATTCCACTTAATAATACCGCTAAAAATCCGCAAACAAAAGCCAACATCAGGGCAATAAAATTATTCTCACTTCTAACCCCCCGATTAAAGAGATAGAAACAGATGATAGCCGGCAAGGCCATATTAAAAGTATTTACTCCTAAGGTGGTAATGCCTCCAAATTGAAAGAGCACACCTTGTAATACAAGAGCAACCAATATCGCCGGAAAGGCGGACCAACCCAATAATACCCCTATAATTCCATTTAAAATTAGATGCACACTTGAAGGACCGACAGGAACGTGAATTAAAGAAGCCACAAAAAAAACAGAAGATAGAATAGCTACTTTAGGTACTTCTTTGTATTCCATCTTCTTTAAACTATATCCTACTACTGCAGCAGTCAAAGCTGCGCCTGTAATCAATACCGGTGCAGATAGTATTCCTTCTGAAATATGCATAAAGCATTTCCTTTCTACTATTTATTCCATATCATAAGTTTTGACCCAGAGTACTGCTCCAATTTCTACTGATTTCTCTTCTCCATTATGTTTTATCTTCTCTCCATCTTCATTGAGAGCTGCAAACCCCCACCAACCTGCCCTGGGCATAGCGTAAGTGAATACCCCGTTCTGGTCAGCTTTAATCACCTGGGTAATCATGGGGTCAGCAAGCCATCTGATCTTGCCATCTTGATTGTAATATTCTACTTCTACTTCCGCATAAGGCACTGCTTCTCCCTTAACTTTTACAATCCCCTGAAAAACATTTCCTGTCCAAAGACCATACGGCCGAGTCAAAGGAATAATTTCAGTCTTTAAGCCCACTTCTTCATCCCATCCTACTTCCAGGCCTAAGGAATTTACAATAACTTTAGTATAGTGAATGATGAAACAATCCTCTGCCGGCTCCCAATAGGGTTGAGGTTCGACATAAAATATTTGGTCACCCGGACGTTTTATCTGATAATTGGCTTCCCAGGTAGTACAATCATTAATCTTTTTCTCCTGAAGAGTATTTAACAAATCAATTTTCTTGCCCTGAACCAAAACTCCAAATTGCGCGGGTTCAGCCATCTCCATATAATCCCCTTCCATGGGATGAATAAATTGTACTTTTAAAGTAATGTTTTTATTATCATCCTGGGTGATCATATCATCTGAAGGGATTATCACTCCAAAATGAGCACTGGCTGAAATTAAACTTCCAAAAAGAAATATTACCACCAAACTAAAAAATAACACTACTTTTAATTTTAAATTTTGCATATTTTCCTCCTGATTTTTATTAATTGCCCAATTGTTCTATTGTTTTTAACGTAGGGGTCGAATTTATTCAACCCGAGTTTTGCGGGCTTGATAAATCAAGCCCCTACTTCTATACGCTATATATACTATTTTTAATTTCGTGCTACTCATAAGATAAAAAAATATAGGGTTATTGCCCTTAGAACAAATTTTCTTTCATACCAGTTCCTTCCCGGTAGTAGCTATAGACAAAGATCCGTATTTTACACCTTTAGTTACTCTTAATTTATCAGCCAGCCCTCTCACCTCTATCGGCTTTCCTCTTACCACTATTATCTCCAAACAATTATCATGATCCAGGTGAAT
>JBBRDV010000073.1:0-7405 GCA_038203565.1 Atribacterota bacterium | reverse complement strand
CCCCGGTTACTCCAAATCGCAAAATATCCTCCTGTAATTAGAACAACGAGAATTAGAGTAACTAATATTGCTTTTGGAAAGGATTTTTTTGATTTTTTCTCAGACATGAATTAATTCTCCAATTAAAATAGTCGTTAGTCGTTAGCAATAAATGCAAAGTACAAAACGGTTTTTAGTTTATGGTTTTTAGTTTTTAGATAAAAGAATTAGTATTCAGTTCTCGGTTTTCAGTTTTCAGTTCACTGTAAAGACTTTTACAAACTTGAAACTCGCAACTTGCAACTTGTATTTTAAACTAACTAACCAACTAACCAGTTAACCAATATATTATATCATAATATTTTATATAGGTTAAATTTAATTTATAATCTAAATTGTATTATTTTTAATTATTTACTTCCTTTTCTTCTCTCTTTATCTTCTTCCAAACTGCTAAAGCTTCTTCGGGAGTGTTTGCTTTTACATCACCAAAGACATGAGGATGTCTTCTAACGAATTTTTTTATTGCTCCGGTCAGCACGTCAGAATAAGTAAATAAGCCTTTTTCCCGGGCAATTTCAATCTGCATAAGTATTACCATAAGCAGGTCGCCTAACTCTTCACACAGATTATCTAGATCATTAGATTTAACTGCTTCTGAGACTTCTTCTGCTTCTTCTAAAATATTGGGAGCCAGAGACTCTAAGGTTTGCTTTCTGTCCCAAAGGCAGCCCTCTGGTCCCCTTAATTTGGCAATAATATCCATCATTTCTGCAAATAATTCTTTCTCTTTTTCGTACATTTCTTTCTCCGTTCTCTATTAGTCGTTAGTCATTAGCGCAAAAAGATAGTTTTTAGTTTTTGGTTTATGGTTTATGGTTTTTAGTTTAAATACAATACAAGATAAAAAGATAAATTACGAGTAGGGGCAGACCTTGTGTCTGCCCGATTGAAAATTTCTACCAGCTCACGCTCATGCCCAAGGCATTAGGGACTAACCACTCGATGGCCAGATGATCATTGATCTGATAAACAACTTCTTTAGTGTTTATTTCCCATCCACTTTGAGTAAATTGTCCTCCATAATTAAACTGTATTTTCCCTAAATCTATTTGTAAACGAGCCTGTACTAAGGCATCCAGGTTCTCTCCATGATACTGCAGGCCTGCTCCGGTCCACAACCTGATTAGATAAGAGCTATAAAGGTCATATTCGAGCCAGCTGCGGTAGATATCATCATCATAGCGAAAACCGACCTGCCACCGATAAGCCGGAGAAAGAGACATTTCAAAACCCAGACTATATTCTCCAAAGGTACCTCCCCAAAAACTAAAAGAGTTTTTCTCCCTTGCCGGTTCCATATTCTCAAAACTGAGTTCAGGGATACTGGAATAGAGATTATGTAACCACATCTCTTCCCGGCTGTAAAGATGCTCCAACTGTGGACCTTTAAGCAAAATAGGCACCATCAAATCGGTATTAGTAACTCCGGCATGATTAGCTGGATAACGCAAGAAAAAAATAGGTATTTTAGGGGGATTGATAACTATCACTATATCTCCTGCCCTTTCGTTTGAAAGGAGATTATATATATTGGGGGGAACTCCTGGAAATCGGCTATCTCTGGTTTGAGATAGCCACTCTAGGTCAGTCAGCCATTCTCCCTTATAACCGGCATGATAGTAACCAAATAGATCTTCACCTTCAAATAAGTAGCGAATTTTTTCTTCTTTTTCTTCAAAAATCATTTTCCCTTGGTTTGAATAGCCAATTACCCGATAAGAATTCTCTCTATAAAATGCAAAATCAATTTCGCTTTCTAAAATAATATTCTTAGCTACCTCATCTTTTTTATCAGGATTCTTTAAATATACATGGGGATGAATATATGCTTGCAGGTTATTCCCAACTATTCTCTCAATTTCTTTTCCTTGAGGAATATTAATAAACCTACCATAAGACATTCCATGATCGCAATAAACGATTAGGTTAACCTCATTAAGGTTTAATTTTTTAACCAGATTACCAAAATAACGATCAAACCTTTTTATGCTAGATAGGTATAATCTCTTGCCCAGGAAATGGCCTAGAGGATCAGTAGTAAACCAAAAGAATTGTATAACTCCATAGGTCTCCAGAAGTTCAGGGACATTAAGGAGAGGTAGGAAATTAAAAGTATCCAGTCCGGGTACTCCATAAATAAAGCTGGCTTTTGCTCGCCGAGGTAGAGTAAAAAATAAATCAATAAATGTCTTTTTATCCGATATAACTTTTTCTTTTTCCCGGTCGTAATAACCCCATCCTACCCCACCGGTAGAATTATTTAACCCACTTTTCAAGTGAGGGACAGCTGTTTCTGTTCCTCCGGGGAAGAGGCTAAGGCCATAATGAATCATGTGGCCATCCTCAAAAACGGCCTTCAGGTTAGGAAGGTAACCCTCTTCCATATATTGAAAGAAATTCTCTGATGATACGGCATCCAGGTGGAATATAAGAAATTTTGGAGAGGCTTCTCCTATTACCGAAAAATAGAGTAGAATGATTACTATTACCAGGAGATAGAATCCGGGAATAATCCCAAAGGAATTAATTCTCTTAAAGTGCAGTCTACTGGATATTAAAAACATCTTATTCACCTTTCTTCTACAATTTGATAGGAATTGATCAGTATCTTTAGTAAGGGAATTATCTTTTTAGTTTCTTCTTCCCCAAGTTTAATTAATTGTAATCTTTTTTCTTTCTCCATATCAGAAGAGAGAGGGCCTCTATAGTGGGGGTTTATTACAATATCTGCCTTATTGGCTGAAATTTTATTTAATTCTCCGAGCATGATATATACAGATCTATAAAGGATAGATACAGCATTATCGATAACGGGAAGGGTGTCTTCTTGAATATCCCTTAAATTTACCCCAATAACTATGTCTGCTCCCATTTCTCTTACCACATCCACAGGAACAGGATCTATTAAACCACCATCTACTAACATTTTATCTTCAAATTTAAAAGGGATGGACATCCCAGGCACAGACATAGAAGCTGCTATCGCATTAGAAATCTTCCCCTCGCCAATCACTACTTTTTCGCCAGTTATCAAATCTGTAGCAACTACCTTAAAGGGAATTTTCAGATCATATTCGAAACTTGCCCAGTTAGTTAATCGGTCAATTTCATCTCTCATGATTTTCCCATCCATTAAACCTTTCAGCAATTCAACATCTATTTTACCCTTCGATATCTCTGAATAAAATATGATGAACGGGGTTTCATCGATATTTTGCAGTCTTACATCTTCTCTTGGAAACATATAATATTTATCAAAATCCAAACTTAATGTGTATTTTTCTATTTTGTCTATATCTTCCCATAAAGCATAAAGCCCCCCTATAAGAGAGCCTATGCTGGTCCCTGCGATATAATCCAACTTTATACCTTCATTTTTCAGGGCTTTTAAGACACCAATATGAATGTAAAACCTTCTCCCTCCTTCTCCTAATGCTAATCCGATCTTGGGAGCAGCATAAGAAAAAGAAGAAACAGAAGAGCAGATCAATACAAAAATTATGACCATTTGGATTAATTTTTTTAATTTTTTCATGATAATTTCATTATAGAAAATATTCATTTAGAACTAATCCTTGTGCTAAACGCTATCCGCTATTCCTCCTTCCTATACCCTACCCGTTATTTGGGGACATAGCAGCCATTTACTCATTTCGGGCAGACACAAGGTCTACCCCTACATATTGTATATTATTATTTTCTTCACGCGATACACGATACTCGATACTATATATTAGTTATATTTCGCCAAGTGTATCACAAATTCCTTTAAAAATTTCAAGATTTCTGCAGATTTAATTCCGGAAAGGTCAATTTTAGAAATTCCAGTCAATCTATGCTCCTCCTTTATTAATCTATGCTGATAAAAAGAAGGCAGCTTGCTTAATTTAGCCTTTATCTCAACATCCTCCAGATATCTAAGAATTAATTTGTTTTCCTTTAACACCAGGGAACCAATACCTAACTTTCTTAAAAATATCTTCAGATATATTATCTCTAATAAATTCCTTACCTCCCGGGGATAAATTCCATATCTATCCTTCAATTCTTCCTTTGTTCTCTCTAAACCTTCCAAATCTTTAATATCTGCTAATTTCTTATAAATTAAAACTCTCTGTTTTAAATCAGGGATGTATCCTCCGGGAATATAGGCATCTATCTTTACATCAATAACCGGGGTAATCTCTATTTCCTTTTCTTTTCCCTCTTTTTCTTCCCGCAATTCCTTTATCGCTTCTTCTAATAGGCGGCAATAAAGATTAAATCCCACCTCGCCTACAGACCCATGCTGTTCTTTGCCCAGCAGATTCCCCGCTCCCCGAATCTCTAAATCTCGCATGGCTAATTTAAAACCGGAGCCTAACTCGCTGAATTCCTTAATGGCCTGTAATCTCTTTTTTGCGGTATCAGAAATAGAACGATAGGAAGGATAAAAAAAATAAGCATAGGCACGCCGATCAGTTCTCCCCACTCTCCCTCTTAATTGGTAAAGCTGGGATAAGCCAAATTTGTGGGCATCATCGATAATAATAGTATTTACATTGGGAATATCTAAGCCAATCTCTATGATGGTAGTACAGACTAAAATATCATATTTCTTTGCTAAAAAATCAATCATTATATCTTCTAACTGCTCTTCTGCCATCTGTCCATGAGCAATTCCAATTCTGGCTTGAGGAAAGAGCCGATTCAAATCCCGAGCTATTTTCTGGATACTCCTTACTCGATTATGGACAAAGAATATCTGCCCCTCTCTGTCCAATTCTCTTCTTATAGCTTCTACTATCACTTTATCATCTCTTCGGCAAATATAAGTTGCGATAGGAAATCTGTCCTCGGGGGGAGTATTTATTACACTTAAATCTCTAACTCCGATAAGCGACATATGCAGGGTACGAGGGATAGGAGTTGCAGTCAAGGTAAGAGAATCAATGCTTTCTTTTAATTTTTTTATTCTTTCTTTATGAAGGACTCCGAAACGCTGTTCTTCGTCAACGATGAGCAAACCTAAATCTTTAAACCGAATATCACTTTGAATTAACCGATGGGTGCCTATAATAATATCTACCTTCCCTTCTTCCAGGTCTTCAATAACTTTTTTCTGTTCCTGTCTGGTTCTAAAACGAGAGAGCATATCTATATTTATAGGGAAGGGACTCATCCTTTCCCGAAAAGTATCATAATGTTGTTGAACCAGGATGGTGGTAGGTGCCAAAATTGCCACCTGCTTTCCATCTAATACCGCTTTAAAGGCAGCTCTTATGGCTATCTCGGTTTTACCATAACCTACATCTCCGCAAACTAATCTCTCCATAGGTTTGACTATTTCCATATCAGCTTTAACCTCGGATAGAGCCTGCAATTGATCATAAGTCTCTTCATAGGGGAAAGACATCTCCAGCTCTTGCTGCCAGTTATTATCTTTGGAAAAGGCAAAACCCCTGATTTCTTTACGGGAAACATATAAATTATAAAGCTCTTGAGCTAATTTTTGAATTGACCTTTTTGCTTTTCCTTTAGCCTTTCCCCAGGAGACTCCTCCTAAACGGTAAATCTTGGGAGTTTTGTCTTTGATACCTATATATTTATGAACTAAATTAAGCTGGTCTACCGGAACATACAGTTTATCCCCTTGGGCGTATTCGATTAAAAGGTAATCTTGTTTTACTCCTTTAACGGTTAAATTTACCATCCCATTGTATATCCCTATCCCATGATCGAGGTGCACTATATAATCTCCCGAAGAGATATCCATCGCAGTGGAAAAGGGTTCGCTCTTATGCCTGGTTAATTGATATCTTTTATTCCTTTCCTTGCCAAATATTTCCTGATCGGTAATAAAAATTGCTTTAAGATAAGGAAGTCTGAATCCATAATTTAGGTAGCCATAAGAAATGAAGATAGTTGATTTTGATTGTAAGGCAGTATATTCTTCTAACCTTCCGGTAGTAAATCTTTCTACTCCTCTCTCTTCTAATATCTCCCCTAAACGCTGAGCCCGCCCTTCATTTCTAACCAGAATAATAATGTGCTGTTTTTCTTTCTGCCATTTTTCCAAATCTTTAGAGAATAGATCTAAATTCCCAAAATAAGAACTAATTTCCTGTCCTTCTAAAATAAATTCCCTGATATATTCTTTTTTCTCTTTCTGATTAGCGGAGATGCTTCTTTTGTTTTCGCCCGGAAGATAGGAGAGATTAATCATATTTTTATATTTTAGCTTATGACATATCTCGGATTTGGTGATGAAATAAGAAGAGGGTGAAAAGATTAATTCCCTTTTATTCTTCTCAATTTTTTGGTAAATGTCTTCAACTTCTTCCAGAAACTCCTCTGCTTTTTCTTGAATTAATTCCGGCTCGTTTTGTAATACTATCAGGTCCTCGGGAAGGTAATCAAATAGTGTGCTGTAATTATCATTAGATGAATCATCGGCAGTTAATTCCCGGGAAGGAAGAAGAGTGTAATCTGTCAATTTAAGTATCGATCTTTGGGTATTCAAGTTAAAATATCTGATCGATTCTATCTGGTCTCCGAACAATTCTAATCGAAGAGGGTTTTCACTGGTTACCGGGAAAAAATCGATAAGACCTCCCCGGCTGCTGAATTGGCCTTTTTCTTCAACTATCTCTACCGACCGGTAATTTTGGTCTAAGATAATTTTCAAAAAATCTTCCTTTTTTAAGACATCTCCCACTTTTAATTTCCAACTTGTCTTTTCAAATTTTTGAGGAGAGGCTAATTTGGGCAGGAGGGCTTTAATATCGCTAATTAAAATAATCCTCTTTTTATCCTGGCCGCTCATAGAAAGATGTTTCAGGATATTAATTCTTTGCTGGATTATCTGGGGATCAGAACTGATGTCTTCATAAGGAAGGACATCAGAAGAAGGAAAAAGAAAAATATTTTCTTCCTTGTTTTGAGAATTATTTAAAAAGGTGTCTAGGTCCTGGTATATCTTTAAGGCATTTTCCTGAGAATCGGTAATAATGAGGTAAGATTTTTTAATTTCCTCTTTTGAGACTAAGGCAGCTATAAAGAAAGAACGGGCACTATCCTTCAGGCCAGAAAGCAAAATTTTGTTAATCAACTTTTCTTTTATTATTTTTATTATTTCTTTAAATTCTTTAGATTGATTCCACAGGGAGAATATTCCTGATAAAGACATTATTAATCCTTCTCTTCCGTTAAGAAACGGCTTTGACAAATTTTCTTATTTCCTGTAGATACTGTGTTAAAAGTCAACCCGCAAACTCTCCCTTAGACACTGTATTTTATTGTAAATATTTTAAAGAATCTAGACAGCCATATATTCTGTCTTATCTCTATACATTGCATGAGCTATTAAGAGTATCTTTCTCAT
>JBBRDV010000072.1:0-7418 GCA_038203565.1 Atribacterota bacterium | reverse complement strand
ATCATTCCCGGAGTTATCTCTGGCAGCAAGCGGGATAATATCTTTCCAGATATGATAATTACAATAATATTTAATATATAAATAGCAAAAGCTGCTTTAGGACTAATGTAAAAAGCTACCAAAGCAAATATGATGGTCATTCGCGCAGCACAAGGAATTATAGTAGCCAGCACAGAGGCAATAAAACGATCTCTTTCTGATTCTAAAATTCTTGTTGCCATGATAGCCGGGACAGTACAGCCATAACCTAATATAAAAGGGATAATTGCTTTACCGTGTAAGCCAATTTTATGTAAGAAGGCATCCATAAGAAAAGCTATACGAGGGAGATAACCTAAATCTTCTAAAATGGCTAAACCAAATAAAAAGGGGAACAAATAAGGCAAGACAATAGCTATCCCACCGGCAAGACCCTGGATAATGCCACTAATAATAGAAAATAATAATGTATCAGTATTTATACTCTTTCCAATTAAAGGAATTATACTATAAAAATAATTCAGTAATGGTTCTTCTACTATTTTCCCCACATTAAAAACTAAATTAAAAAATAAATAAAAAATAAGGGCTAAAAAAATATACCCTAAAATTGGATGCATTAAGACATTATCCAGATAATCTATTAAACTTGCATGGGGCTTAGTAAGTGAAACTACAGACTCATAAATATTCATCGATAAATGATGCCGTTCAGAAGAAATAACTACATCAGAAGGCCTGTCGTGAACTTCTTTAAGCAAATTTTGAAAGTAATTAATCTCTTTAAAAATATTTTTATCTATATTTTTAAAATTTTCCATAAAATAATGATCATTCTCTAAATATTTAATAGCCAAAAAACGTTCAGGTACATTAAATTCTTTACTGATCTGTTTCTCCTTAATTTGTGCAGATAATTTTTCTATCACTTCCTCTACATCTTTACTAAAGTTTAGAGTTTTGCCTATTTTCTTTTTTTCCCCCATCTTATAGGCTGTTGAAAAAAGCTCTTTTATTCCCTTTCCTTTTACCGCAATTGCCGGCATTACTGGAACACTTAAAATTTTAGATAATTTTTCAATATCAATTTTAATTCCTTTACGAACAGCTTCATCAATCATATTCAGACATATTACCATAGGTACTTTAAGTTCCAAAAGTTGAAGGGTAAGTTCTAAACTTCTACTTAGCAATGAAGCATCAATAACATTTATTACCACATCAACATTACCATTTAACAAGTATTTTCTGGCTTCAAGTTCAGCCAGGTCAAAAGAAGTTAAAGAATAGGTCCCTGGTAAATCTACTAACTCTAAAGCCTGACCAAAAAGATTAAATTTAGTTAAATTATAGGTTACGGTCTTCCCAGGAAAATTAGAAGTGACTGCCTTATACCCCGCAACACTATTAAAGATAGTACTCTTACCTGAATTTTGTTGTCCTATAAGAGCTATTTTCATTATCCTACCTCCACCGTTACTTTTCTTGCCACTCCTCTGCCTAAAGCAACCTGATTGCCGTGAACATTAATCAAAATAGGTCCATGCATAATAGCACTCTTTTTTACAGTTATCATATCTCCGGGATGGATACCTAAACAACCTAAGCGTTGCCTTATCCCCCATCCCCCGGAGACATCCACAACTTTTACCCTTTGGCTTTCCTTTGCTAAATCAAGAGTAGTTATCATCTTAGTTTAATCTTCTCCTTATAATTTTTTTGATAAATTACAGATTTTTTATAATTCTTTTTGCTTTATAGCATATCTTTCTTTTTCAAATATTCTTGAAAATATTCCTTCCATTTGGAGCTTTCTGGCAGTAAACTAATAAATTCTACGAATTCAAGCAAACAAGTTATGGTTTCGGGTGAAACATCATGCTCCAACCTGCAAGCATCAGTTTGAGCATTTTGTTCACTAACCCCGATAATCTTTAAAAATTCTACAAATAAATTATGGCGTTTTTTAATCTTCTGGGCTAATTTTTTACCTTTTTCTGTAAATACAATCCCACCGTATTTTTCATATAATATATAATTATTTTCTGATAACTTTTTAATCATCCCAGATACACTCGGACGGCTTACCTCTAATCTTTCTGCAATATCTTTCGCTTTAACATATCCTTTTTTATCCTGTAAATTCCATATCGCTTCCAGATAATCTTCCATATTTCGGGTAGTCATTTAATTTTTACTCCCCCTTCTTAACTATTCTTAATCTTATTTAAAACTATTTTTAATTTATAAGCCTTCCTATCTTTATTAGGTATACCTAACTTTATTTAATAATATCATTACTCTATGAAAATTGCAAGAGGCAAGATACAAAAAAAGCAGAAGGTTTTAACCTTCTGCTTTTAATCATCTACACTAATTAAAATAAAATTAATTGCCATAAAATTTCTTAGTTTGTTAGCCGCCGGCAATAGAATGGACTACCTGGACATCGTCTCCATCTATAATCGCGGTATCTTTATATTTTTCCTTGGGAATATATTTGCCGTTAATCTTTACCATTATTAAAGGAAAAGTATATTTACATCTTTCGAGTAAAAAAGCAACGGTTAAATTTTCTTCCCATACTTTATCTCTTCCATTTACTTTGATCATGACTGATATTCTTTCACCAACTCTACTACTTCCGGAAAATTTATCTTTAATTTTTTAATAGTATCCAAAGTGGGCACACCATTAGAATCCCACCCTCTTCGCTTATAGACCGCATCACAAAGCATCTGATACTGTTTTTCTCGATAATCTCGAAGTACTTTTATCTTCTCTTCAGTTGTTTTACCTTTAATATTAAATTTAATTATCTCTCGAAGTTGTAGATCATAAAGTTCCTTTCGCGATTCATATTCTTCGGCTGTTACCGGCCCCATAGCCCGATAGGGAATTATATCATGTTTACGAGTACCAAAACCCATTTTAAGATTAAATAATCTCTGGAGGTTATGAACTCTTTCTGATTGTAAAATCAATTCTTCAGGAGTAAGGTGTTTACCGGTAACCCCCTCGAAAAGCCAGCAATAATTTTCCACATGTTCGGGAACTTTTGCTGCTTCCATTCCATGATACTTCTGTTTATTATCTTCTGGCTCAATATCATTCCAGGGCAATTTACAGAGACCGACAATAGAAAACCAGGTTCGGAATAAGGGAAAATAATGGAGTGCTTCGGCCTTGTCTTCAAAAGTAGGAATCTGGTTATTTACTTGGTCCATAAAGATAAGCCAGGATTCATCATGTTGAGGCCCTTTGTTGGCTATTCCATATCCTCCCTGCTGGGCTAAAGATTCTTTAGTTACATATTCAGAAAATTCCATCCCTTTACATTCCATGCCGATATCCTGTAAAAATTTTGCATCTGCCTCATATTTCTCTGCTAATATTTTCTTTATCTGCCGAATTCCTAACCCGGCAATTTTAGCAAATCCTTTCCCTTCTGCCATCTGGTGAATTAATTCTAAAGCTGCTTTTGTATTTCCAAAGTTAAGTTCTAAACCCTCAGTAATTTCTTTATTTATAATATTATTTTCGTAACACTCCATAAGAAAAGCTATCGTGGTACTAACTCCGATAGTATCCATTCCGTAATTATCACAATAAAAATTGGCTTCCAGGATAAAATCAGGATCGAAACATCCGCAATTTCCTCCAAATCCGGCAGTAGTTTCATACTCCGGTCCGTCCACCAAAACTTTTTCTCCTTTTAACGGGCCGGTGGTTAATTCAAACCCATCTACTGCATGGGAACAACGCATGGCGCAACCCATCCAACAGGAATCCCCTGCCTGATTTTGGGTCATACGCTGATGCCACACTTTGGAATCAATTTTATAAGCATCGGGATGCGAACCAAATTTAAAATTATGGACGGGTAAACAATTATAATTCTGCATATGGTCTAATAAATTAACCGTTCCTATCTCTCGCATCCCGTTTTGGATATGATCTAATCCCAATATTTCTTCAGTTAATCTTCGCCCGGCCTCGGTAATAAGCTCGGGGTAAGCTGCATGATTAGAGCCTGCATTTACCCCGGTATATTTAGTAATAATTGCTAAAATTTTCTTATCCCGAAAGATACTACCTGTTCCTCCGCGCCCCGCTTGTTTAATCCGAACTTTCCTGCGGCGCACATCATACCAGGTGACATTTAAAATTCCTAAATTGGTATTTTCTGCACCCCTTCCGGAAGAAACAATGCTAAGATTTCTTTTATCTTTTTCATCATCAGCATATCTTTCAGTCAGTTTTTCGATAAGTGAATAAGTATCTGAATTTATTCCCGGAACTTCTTCAATAATAACTTTTCCTTTATTTCCATCAATAAAAATAATCACATCTTCTTTGGCTTTGCCTTGAATTTCTAAAAGATCCCAACCTGAAAATTTCAAAAAAGGAGCAAGATAACCTCCTACATTATTATCATTAACTGTTCCTGTCTCCGGTGAAAGACTGACTACATGGGTTTTCCCTGTACCGGAATATTGAGTTACCCCGCAAATAGGTCCGGTGCAAAAGATTATTTCATTTTCGGGGTCATTCCATTTTGTCTTTGAGGAAACAGCATCCCATAAATACCATATACCATAACCACGTCCTCCGGTGAAGGTTTCCTTTACCTCTCGGTCGATGGGTTTTTCTTCAATCTTATTTTCCGAGAGGTTAATGTATAAACGCCTATCAGTGTAACCTTTTTCCACTTTTCCCAGCTCAAATTCAAAAGATGCTAATAATTTATTTTTTTTACTTACTTCAAGCATTGACTAATTCTCCTCCATTAATTTGTTTAATTAACAACAATAAAACGTGTTATAAAAATTTATTTTCATCAAATTTTGCCGTATAAGTCTAAATGAAGCCACCTTATCTTTTAAAAAACCAAGACAAGATGGCCTCATTTTTTAAATATTTATTAATAACTAAAATTTGTATTAAACTTCTTTTACTTCCTCTATCTTAGGTTCAGGCAGAGGGAAGGAAATTCCTGCTGTCTTCGCAGATATTGCCGAAAATAGATAGAGTAAAATTCCCACTAATATTATTCCTAAAGGTAGTACCAAAACTACAGACATACCAGCTCCTGCTACTAGATAAGCTAACACTGCCACCCCAGATGCAGTAAATGCATAAGGTATCTGAGTTTTTACATGGTCCATATGGTCAGAACCAGAGAACATCGATGACATAATAGTGGTATCAGAAAGTGGAGAGCAATGGTCTCCCATAACTGAACCAGTGAGTATTGCCGATATTCCCAAAGGTAAAGGAACACCTAAAGCAAGGGCTAATGGAACAGCTATGGGTACAGCAATAGCCATGGTTCCCCAGGAAGTACCGGTAGCAAAGGAAATCAGGTTACAGATTAAAAACATAACCATAGGTAATAAAAGTGGGGAAATTACTCCTTTAGCAGCATTTACTACATAAGGAGCAGTCCCTATTTCACTGCTAACACTACCGATTGACCAGGCAGAAAGTAAGATCAAGTTAGCTAAAACCATCATTTTTGCTCCATCAATAAAGGCATCCATCATATCGGCTAAGGTTCCAATGCCTTGAGCTTTATACATAATTATGGCAATAATTACTGAAAATGTAGCTCCCCATAAAAGAGCAGTCATAGCATCAGCATCAGAAATTGCGGCGGTGAATGATTCGGCAGAAGTTCCTCCCCCAGTCCACCACATTCCAAACATACTAATTCCTACTAGAACTACTATAGGCACAACCATATTCATAGTCTTCTGAGGAACATTTTCTAACATTCTTAATTGACTACCCCCAGAAAGCGGGATAGCTCCATCCCGGAAGACTTTACCAGTAGTCCTTGCACGGTATTCAGCTTTTAACATAGGACCATAATCCCTTCCGGATAAGGCAATAGCCAGCACCAATATTAAAGCAAAAATACTATAAAAACTATAAGGTATAGAATGTAAAAAGATAGAATAGGGAGTCATAGTAACTGAAGTGCCTTCAATAGCATCACCGATAAGCCCTACCTCATAGCCAACCCAGGTAGAAATTAGAGCTATAGAGGCTACTGGGGCAGCGGTAGAATCTACAATATAAGAAAATTTTTCTCGAGACATACGCAACTTATCAGATACTGCTCTAAAGGCATTTCCAACCACAGCAGTATTGGCATAATCATCAAAGAAAATGATCAATCCGAATAACCAGGCAGTAAATTGTCCACCACGAGCAGTCTTTACTTTATTAGTAACACTCTTAACAAAGGCTTGGGCTCCACCAGAAAGATAGATTAAACCAATAAGCCCGCCAACCACAAAGTCAAATAACAAGATGGTAGCATTCCAACTATCTGCTGCATTCTCTACAATATAACCCAAGGTTTTAGTAACCCCGCTTATAGGATTCCATCCTATTAAGATAGTAGCTCCTACCCATATACCGATAAAAAGGGAGGCTAAAACTTGTTTAGTTAAAAAACATAGAGTAATAGCCACTAATGGTGGCAATAAAGATAAGAAGCCGTAATTTTTTGCTGCTTCTTCTTCAGCAGCCCAAGCTATTCCGGATAATATAAAGAACATAAAGATCATCAAAGTTAATAATAATAAACCCTTATACTTGTTCCAGTGATACATTTTTTAATTCATCCTCCTTAATTTAAAAAATAAAATTTTTTCAAAACTTAATTACAGTTGATTTGTTGATTATTTTTTACCCTTCTATATCACCCCCTGTCTTTAATTTTTTGACTTAAGACTTCTTCTAAATTTGGCTTGCCAATCTCTTGAAGTTCATATTTTACTCTGATCGATTTCTTGTTAATCTTAATAATTCGGGATAAATCAATAGGAGTACCAATAATTACTATATCACAATCAACAGCATTTATAGTATCTTCCAGTTCCTGAATCTGTTTTTTGCCATATCCCATTGCCGGTAACAGTGTCCCTATCCCGGGATATTTTGTATAGGTATCTTTGATGGTGCCAATGGCATAAGGACGGGGATCTACAATCTCTTTTGCCCCATATTTTTGAGCAGCCACCACCCCTGCACCATATTTCATCTCGCCATGAGTTAAAGTTGGACCATCTTCAACTACCAGGACTCTTTTACCTCTAATAAGTTCTGGATGGTCTATAGTGAGAGGAGAAGCAGCATCTACTACCACCGCATTTGGTGCTAACTTATAAATATTCTCTCTAAGTAAATTTATTTTATCCGGATAAGCAGTATCTATTTTATTAATTACTACAACATCTGCCATCCTGAGGTTAGCTTCCCCAGGATAATAAGTCATTTCATGTCCAGCTCGATGGGGGTCAGTAACTACAATATGTAAATCTGGTTTATAAAATGGAAGATCATTATTACCTCCATCCCAGACAATTATATCTACATCTTTTTCCGCTCTGGTTAATATTTCTTGATAATCTACTCCAGCATAAAGG
>JBBRDV010000071.1:0-7472 GCA_038203565.1 Atribacterota bacterium | reverse complement strand
CAGTTCGGAATCCTTAATGGTTAATTTATTTGAAATATTTTTGATCATCTCATTCTTCCAAAAATAATCTTTCCAGGCACGCCTTCCGCAGATAAATTCCAGACGGATTTTTTCTCCTCTCTTTTCCCATTTAGTAATTTTAATCATTCCCACTTCCCCGGTTGCCCGGCAGTGAGTTCCTCCACAGGCAGAAAGGTCGAAATCTTCCACTTCAATTATCCTTATCTTTCCCATTTTTTCAGGTACTTTCCTCAAATTTAATCTCTTTAACTCCTCTTCCCCCTCCACAAAATAGAACTTTACCGGTCTATTATCAAAGATAATTTCATTGGCACATTCCTCTGCTTTTTTGGTTTCCTCTTCGGATAGCTTTTCTTTTGCAATATCCAAAGTACAAACTTCTTCTCCTAAATGAAAAGATACGGTTTCAGCACCCCATATCTCCATCAGAGCCCCGGATAAGATATGCTGCCCCAAGTGTTGCTGCATATGGTCAAACCTTCTCTTCCAATCTATTTTTCCGACTACTTCGGAATTTATTTTATCTTTTAGCTCTTCTTTTAAAATATGAATTATCTCATCGCCTTCTTCTACAACTTCAACCACTGGAACATCCTGGATAACTCCTTTATCGTAGGGTTGACCTCCAGAGGTAGGATAAAAAGCGGTTTCATCCAGAACAACTGCCGGCTGATTATCTATTTTTATCTTCTTTAAAATTTTAGCTTTAAATTCTTTTAAATAAGAATCCTGATAATATAATCTTTTCGTCAATATTTTTCTCCTTCAAATTCCGAAAAATTCCTGAGCAGCATTAGAAGTAATTTTGGCTACTTTTTCCAGACTAATTCCTTTTATTTCCGCAATCTTTTCGGCAATCAAAGGAATATACTTTGGTTCATTGGGTTTTCCCCGAAAAGGATGAGGAGTTAAATAGGGTGAATCAGTTTCTAAAACCAGGTTTTCCAGAGAAACTTCTTCCACTATGGTTCTAAGTTTTTGGGCATTATTAAAAGTTACTACTCCGCCTATCCCCAGATAATAACCTCGCCCTATACATACTTTGGCCATATCTAAATCCCCGGAAAAACAGTGCAGGAGTATTTTTAAACCTTTAGCCTCCTCAGCCAAAACCTTCAAGGTATCCTGATGAGCTTCGCGGTCATGGATAATAAGAGGTAAATTTAATTTCCGAGCCAGATTTATCTGTTTTTTAAAAGCCTCCATCTGGCAAGCTAAGGTGCTATGTTTCCAGTAATAATCCAAACCTGTCTCGCCAATAGCCACCATCCTATCCTTTTTAGCTAATTTCTCTAATTCTTTCAAATTCTCCGCATCTAAAAATTTCGCTTCATGAGGATGAAAACCAACAGCCGCATACACTCCTGCAAAACGAGAAGCAAATTCCAGGGCAATTTTACTGGATTCTAAATCAATCCCTATAGTAACCATCTTGGTTACTCCTTTTTCTGCAGCCTCTTTAACTATTTCTTCAGTATTTCTTTTTATTAAATCAAGATGGGTATGGGTCTCCATAAAAAATATACTTACCTTAATCACTCCCTCTGCTCTTTTATTTAATATTCTACCAATCTTTTAGTCAGTTATCAGCCTGGTACCCGCTTTCCAATCAATTCCTGGCACTTCTGAGTTAGTTTTCCCCGTTGATATCACCCCTGATGGGAACCTCACTCAGCATCACGCTGTTGCTTGGCCCGTATTGGGGGAGAAGATAGTGCTCCCGCTCCTGCTTAAAGCTCTCCAATACGGGAGCATAGAAGGCCTCGATCTGCTGCGGTGTGAGCCTTTCTTCCAGGTAGCGGCCGATCTTATCGGTCCCCATTATTTTATCGAAGGTAGCAATATTGTCTGGTGTACTCTTGGGAACCTTAAAATTTCCCAGCATAAAGGCATAGGCCAGGGCATAAATGCCGCTCTTCGCCGGGTTAAAACAGTACGGATCGCGGATCTCCAGGCGGACACCCCCCGCCGTCCCCCGTACTTCTGGGACAAAGAGCACCCCAGGCAGCCCCGCCCCGTTGAGCAGTTCGGCAAAGCGAACGGCATCGAGACCTTTCCCGCCAATCCAACGGAATTTCTCCGCCTGAAAAACACCTGTCCCTTCTCCTAGCCCGGTCGCCATGTAACCATAAACGGAGTTAAGATCGGGAATATTGGGAGAAGTCTGCACAAAAGGTAAGCCTGTATCATGGAAGGTCATAGCCCGATGATAACCTTCCATGGGAACAACGGTCAGGTCAGCGCCGATAAGGCGGTTAAAGAAACGGGCTAATTCCCCGGCGGTCATGCCGTGGGCCATGGGCAGGTTGTCTACCCCCATAAAGGATTTAAAAGGGTCTTCCAGCACAGGTCCTTCCACGATCATCCCTCCCAGGGGGTTGGGGCGATCGAGGACGATTAGGGGTTTATTGAACTTCTCTGCCGCCACCAGGCAGTACTGCAGAGTGGACATATAGGTATAACTACGGGCACCAATATCCTGAATATCAAAAAGCAGTACTTCGATTTTCAGCAACATCTCATAGGTAGGCATCCTGGTACTGCCGTAGAGACTGTAAACAGGGATGTCATACCGGGGGTGTATGTAGGAATTCACCGACGCACCGGCTCTGGAAGTCCCGTCGATACCGTGCTCGGGGCTATAAAGAGCGATCAGTTTCATACCCTTGGTAGCAGTTAAAATATCGATAAAACTAATCCCCCTACTGTCCACACCCGTTTGATTAGTAACCAACCCCACCTTTTTACCTTCGATAAGATAAGAATAACTTTCTAATAAAACTTCGTTTCCCAGCTTTACTGCAGCTGTTGTATGACCCGTTCCGGAAGTGGGAAAGGCCAAGATAACAACTATAAAAGCCAGCAAGCAAAATATCCTCATTATTTTCTCCTTATTTTTATTTGGGTTTAGTCAAAGCAGCATATTATCGAGCCAATGCCGGTTTCACTATTACAAGGTCATATTTTTTTGATATATAAAAACTCATAAAAACAGGTATTAAGCCTAGACAGACTGTAATCTGCGCCATCTCCATTAAGCCATAAATATCTGCCAATTTTCCAAAAACAAGTATTAAAATACCTCCAATCATAACAGGTAAACCCATGATTGTCCCTGTTCCTAAATTTATATCATCCGGTAAAATATGATGAGTGATCGTAATATTGGCAGTAGAGGTGCCGCTTATTGTATAGCCCAAAAGTATGATTCCGATAATTACCCACATTCCCTGAGCGAATATTAACATTGCATAAATAGCAAATGACAATAGGTTAAAAATGATCAAGATACGGCTTTCTCCAAATTTATCCGACAAATAACCGCCTGACAAAGTGCCTACCGATCTTAAAAACATGTGCGCTGATAAAATAATTCCTGCAGGAATAATACCTATTCCTTTCATGACCATGAGTTGAACCCCAAAAACAATCAGTATTCTTTTAAAAATGACATTAATCACACACATAAAAACAAGATACGATAACCATCTTACTTTATTTTTTGATATTTTTCTCTTTTCTTCACCTTCCCGTTTCTTATCACCGGTAACACGACATTTTATTTTATCAATTTCAGCAAATTTTAAGAAATATGCAACCAAAAAACCGGGAATCATTAGAAATACAAGATATTTAAGCCCAAATTTACTAACAATGGGTATGGAAATCATCGGCGCAAAGGTAAGCGCAAATCCCCCGATGGTCATAAATATGGAGAGAGATTTACCTCTCGAACCTCTTGATAGATTTACCGCAATGGATGATCCTAACGGATGATAAATTGAAGAAGCAACAGATGCCAACCCTGCTATTATTATTAATAAATAATAATTTGTTATTAATCCTGTAATGCTCATCATAAAGCTAATCCAAATAAGACCGATAATGAGGTAACTGCTTTTGCCAATTTTATCCAGTAAATATCCAACAATAGGTTGCAATAAAGACTCACCGGCAATGATAACAAAAGCTATCATTGATTGCTGGGCCAAGGTCAGACCCATTGAGTCGCTAAAAAAAAATAATATTGGCGGAATCAAACTTATATAAAAATCATTGGTAAAATGACCTGTACTTACTGCAATTAATTGAAGATTTTTTTTGAAAAATTGTCGCATATTTTCTGCCAATCTGTATTCTATATTATTCCCTTAAAATTATAACTTCTTTTTAGAAGACTCTCCAACGATTTTTTTATATTCGTATCTCGTATTCGGAAAAAGATAAAATGTCAGGCTGTGAATATACGAAGCATAACCATGGTCCCGCTAAAGCATACACAAACTAACAGGGACAAAATAAATAGGCTTCGATTCCTATTATAATGCCCCTGTTATTATTAACCGTATATATTTTATTTATACAAGTTTCTCTATAAGTTTTACAGAGAAAGAATAACCTATTTTTTGGGCTTCTTTCTTAATGGCTTCTCTTATCTCTTTATAATCAAAGGAATATTTATAATTTTTGCCAAACAGGTTTGATATCTCCTCTATTCCACCTTCACGTTCTTTTCCTTTTAGCCCATAGGTCTCTTTTTTAAACTCAAACCCGGAACCGGCAGAAAGCCCTATATTTGATTCACTCAGCATCTCAAAAAAGGTTATTTCCTTCTTCTCATCATTAACCCTTACCTTGCTTTTATAGGTTAATTTCTTTTTAGAGAGAAACGCTTTCCTTTCAGCAATAACAAACTGAAGGACCAGGGATCCGTCCTTCTGCTCTTTAAATTCAGCAGGAAAACTTTTGCTTACTTCAATCAATTCTTCTTTTAGTGACATTTACTTACCTCTTTTCATAAATTAATATTATATTATTGATGTTGAAACACCCATTTTTCTTCTGCTCTTGCGAACACTCACTCCTTTTTCTGGCTTTCAAAATCTGAGAATGCCCAGTAACCTAAAATTATCAAGTTTATCGGCGAGATGATAGATAGTATCCCAAAAAGAATCGGGTTCTTGCCGTGCTTAGCTGCTATCTTGCCAAAGCAAACAGCAACGTAGATACATACTATCGCACTTATCACCCAACCTAAGGTATTCATATTAGACATCTCCTTTCTTTTAAGTATTAGTATTGCTTTATGCTTAATATTATATACTGAATTAAGAGTTTTTTCGACTTTTTTTGTTTAATGTTAGCGGGATTTTTTTGCCTTTTTAAATCTTTGAACTTATTTTCCAAGTGTTTTTAATTCCCGGGGTAGGCCTCACAACTTCACAAAATGTAAAGCGAAAACAGAAGAAGAAAATGTGAATTTGTAATGCCTGACCCCAATTTTTCTACAATCCAAATGGTAAAACCATATCAAAGGTTAATATTTTCCAACCTTTTTCAATTTCTATTACATTTTCTTCATCATATTTAGATTGCTCTATAATCACAGTTATTTCGTTTTTATCGATTATATTTGCAAATGCATTGGGATAAGGTTTCTTGGCTTTAATTATGGCAAAAGTTTCTTTCCAGATATATACTTTGCCATTTTTAAGATAATTTTCTAAATCCATAATAAACTTTCCATCTAAAAAATCAAGATAATTTTAAACTTTTTTATGTAACCTTCTTTAACTCTTTTCTAACCATATAATCTCTCTATCTTCAGTTAATATTTTACTTAAATCTCTTTTCAAAAAGCTTATTAAAAAACACCAAGACATCGTCCAGATCAAACTTCTCATCCCTTCGAATCATTAAAACAAGACTTGTATCCATTGATCTCTTTAGCTCTTTGATCGCCTGTTCCGACAAACCTAAATTATGCGAATAATCTCTTTCGTATCCATCAAGACGCAACTTTTTATCAACCATCTTCAAGAAATCTGACCGATTAAAATCAAACCCGTTTCTGATAAAATGCCCTAAATCATAATAATCCCGAATCACCGGCGTAAGCCTTGAGATTGCAGCTTTTAATTTTTCCGCAACGCTTTCTTCCAACGATAACGCCAAGACTTTTCCCTGTTCAATCAAATCTTCGCCCGTGAATGGGTTCTGAAAAAAATGTTTTATGATAACTTGCTCAGGCTCAAGAAATAGAGGCTGCCTTAAAGAAATCTCAAGCTTAATATTTTCTTTTTTATCCAACAAAACGGATTGATACTGAATATCAAAAAGATACTGTGTTGAATTATTAAATCCCTTTCCTTGGGAATTATCGCTGGTGAGTTCTAACATATCCAAAAATGCTGGCATTTTTTCACAAATAGGAGTTATGGCTTTTGAGCGTTTCCCCCGCGTCGATAGATCAGCATTACCTCGATACGCAAAATCAAGATCCTCACTCAACCTGTGATAATTCAAATACACTTTATTTAAAAGTGTCCCACCTTTAAACACAATATCAGTACTTAAATATTTATTGACTCCATTAAGAATTCTGGTTAAATGAAAATCTTTTTCTATTACAGAAGCAACAAATCCCTGCTCATCCGAAAGATAATAAATAACGTCCTTCAGTATTTTTTTATTCATTCAAGATAACCTTCCAATCTTGATTAATAGTACCTTTTCTTGATTTAATAAAAGGATTAAATGGAGCATATGAATTCTTACTACCTATAGATGATTTTAGTCGGCTCAGCTCCTCAAAAGAAACACCTGCACGCTCAAGTATAAGTCCTGCGCGTTTACGGACGGCAATAACCGGAAATTTAATCAAATAGCGCACAAATTTCTTCACATCGATCTTTTTGATTTGTTCATTAATTACCTCTTGTACGTTTCCCCATGAACCAATGGGTTTAAAAATAAAATCTACAAGTGAGCGCTCTTTATTACTAATTGACACATATTCCTCATCTATTTTTATTTTTTTTATTCCGTACATTTTCTGAGAAGATATTTTCATAGTCCGAAAATTTATTTTCCCGATATTACGCATCTGATTTGTTTCTGTATTCAAAACAGTAACTTGCTGAGGAATCTGTTCTGTAAAACCCCAATAGTTATACATTGAGCTATAACCAACATAATACGGAATCTCACCCATCCACAAAGAGGCAACAACAAATTCATGCGGCATCCAACTTTGATTTGGCGCTTTTAATGGCACAACAAGATATTTCCCTCTTTTTAACTGAATAAGACGGTTTCTTTTGGCAAGATTATCAAGTAAACTAGTGGCCTTTAGGTAATTACCTAACACCTTTACCGCGTACTCGGTCGTAATCACTTTCTGCTTCTCGAATTCTGACCGAGAGAGTAAATATACAGCATCTTTTGATAGCTCGGAATATCTATTTTTTCTCATTGTCATATTATTCCTCATTTCTATTTCATAACGAATTACTGAATATATCGACAATATACTACAATACCCTCTGCCCTGTCAAATAGATATAAATTTATGGTTGTTTAAAAATTAAAAGTGAAACGTTTTTTAGTGATTTACGTTTTAAAAGCGAACTTTTATAAATAACTTAAACAGGAATCCAACTAACCCAAAT
>JBBRDV010000070.1:0-7473 GCA_038203565.1 Atribacterota bacterium | reverse complement strand
GCTCCCCGGGTAGGATTCGAACCTATAACCCTTGGACTGAAACAGAGAATGATTCTCTGTTTCAGTCTATAATTCTGATTAGCTTTGTAAAAGTCATCTCTTTCTATAGATTACATTAATATTTTTAAGCCAGAATTTTATCGAATTTTTCTATAGTTATAGCTGGGACGGAAGAAAAGGAAATACCAGTCAGTTTATGTAAACCTGCAGAAGCTTGAAATACTTCTTCTACGCCCGGCAAATTCACAATAAAAACCAGATCCTTATCCCCTAGTAGTGCATATTGAGCAACTATCTTACCACCAAGTTTTAAAATAATATCATTGGCCTTTTTCGTGCGTTCAGCACTTATTCCATTTATAGACTCAGCGGAATATTTTCCAAACATCAAGTAAGTATTCATTTTTACTCCTCCTTTCCTGTATATTTATATTTTTTTAGTTAAGTAATAAATTTTTTAAAAACATCTCGATTATAGTGAACTAAGCACCAGTAGATTGCACTAATTCCTTAGATATTTCTCCTATATTGGTTAATGTAAAAAGTTTATCGAGATCAAATCTTTGTTCTTGACAGTTAATTAAACTATTTGTCAAGGATAAACAGGCTGATGAACAGGCTGATCGAGAATTTAAAAAAATTATACTTTACATAAACCAGATTCTATTAAAGTTAGCCGGGTAGATTACTTATTCGATATAAAAATTACTTATTTCTATAAAACAGCTTAACTAAAAGCCATTAGTTTGTGCATTTTCTTTAGGTTCCAACCAATACACATTAATTTGAATTCAACCTTTACCTTCTTAAGTGACCTCAAGAAAAAGTGCCGGTAACCCAGATTGTATTTCAAATGCCCAAATACCAGCTCGGTGGTCCAGAGCCTCTGGGGGTACTTCTTACGTCCTACCTCAGTTTGTAGCCTGTTTCGCATTTGTAGAAGTAATTCTCTCCGGTCTTCCAGGTTAAGGGTACGATACTTCTGTCTGGTACATAATGATCTCTTTTTGCAAGTAAGACAATCTTCACCCTTATAGATCTTGGTCTGAAATTTCCGGTAGCCTCAATCCTTCCTGCGTATCTTATATAACTTTAGCATTTTGCCTTCGGGACAAAGAAAGAGGTCCTAGTCTTGATCATAGTGAAAATGAGTATGATGATAGGGACCTTGGTCTTTTTTTAAGTCTTTCCTGAAGTTTTGATCAGGGATATATCCAATCTTATTATTTTTAGCCAGATACTCATAATTATCATAACTGGAATATCCGGCATCAGCGGCCACTTCTTCTACGGGATGGGCTAAATTCTCATCACTAGTTTCTACCATTAATTCCAAGGCCTTGCGGAGAGAGGTCTCGGTGATGACCTCACTTGATAGCATGATCTGTTCTTTGCTTAGGGCAGCCTGACAGTTATAACTGGTATCGATACGGTAATGGCCATCCTTCATGAACCTGGCCTTCGGATCGGTCAGATTAATCTTTTCTTTTTCGTTTCTAAACTTCTCCATTACCTTTCTAATCTTGGCCTTGAGCTTTTCTTGGTTATTTATTTCTTCCGGAAGTTCATCTCCTCGTTTATCCTGGTATATTTGATCTTCTCTGGTATCGGTGGCTTCTGCTTTTTCCAGTATCCTTTTTATTTTATCATCGATTCTTTTTATCCACTTTTGATAGGCTTCTTTGGTTTTGGTCCGGCGATTGGCGGCATTGGCTTTAATTTTGGTACTATCGATATTCATTTGCCCTACCGAGATTAATCCTAAGGCTTTACACATGCGGACAATATCGATAAAGTATATGGATTTAGGGAATAACAGGTTGAATTTTTTCTCTGAGGTTGTTTTTCTTTATCTTCTCTTCAATGGCCTTTGAGCTATCGGCTAGTATGAAAAGGTCTATATCACTACTGGCTATATTCTCCCCCCGGGCGCAACTGCCAAACAGGACTATTTTTTTAGAGAGCGCTTTTAATTTATTCACCAGAGGCTGTAAGAGCATGGTAGTCTTGAGGACTTTCAATTGCTTAATAACGGGATTGTTATAATCAACCGAATAAAGATAGATCTTTGCCTTCTTTTCCCGCAGGACAAGCTTTTCTTTAGCGAGTTTACGAAGAGAGAAATTAACCCCTGCCCTGCTAAGTCCGGTGGCCTTTTCGATTTCACTAGCCAGAAATTGCTTGTCCGGGCTTTGGATAAGAAAGTTTAAAACTTTCTGGGTATTAGTTGACATAAGACTATTATTCATATAAAGCTCCAACGTATTATCTAAATGAAAGAAATTTGTCCTAGTTGGCGTATTATAAAGTGGGAGCTTTTAATAAATCAGTGCAAAGTTTTATTAAACAAAATTTCCCATATTTTATTTAATAGATTATAATAAATTGTAAGTGAAAGACAAAATATGATAGAAAGATTTGGAAAATATATTGCGTTATCTATAATAATCTTTATTTTAATAGCCCTTGGTTCAATATCTATCTACGCCTGGGATAACTGTCCCTTTGGTTTAGAAGATGACCTTTATCCGGGAGAATGCAAAAGGTATATCGATACTGACGGTGATGGTATTTGCGACCTTTCTCAACCAGCCCCAGAAGACCGTG
This sequence comes from Atribacterota bacterium, assembly GCA_038203565.1. Lineage (GTDB taxonomy): Bacteria > Atribacterota > Phoenicimicrobiia > Phoenicimicrobiales > Phoenicimicrobiaceae > Sediminicultor. Next base: position 4,866 of record JBBRDV010000070.1, on the reverse strand, counting down.
ATACAAGTGTGACTTTAAATGAAGATAATGTAAAAGAGAATACAATCGATGGTAATAAATATTCTGAAGAAATCGACGAGAAAGTTACAGGAAAACTTTTTATTGCCGAAGCAGCTTCTACTCAAAAAACAGTCTCCGACCTTCTGCCTCCTGAGAGGAAATCATTACCTGATTATAATTTTTTAGAAATATTTTTTGTATCTCTGCTAATATATTTTGGCGGTAAATTCCTGGCTCGAAAATTAGAGATAAGTTCGTGCAAAGAAAAGAAATTTTGGAACGTTTTCTTGTTAATCAGTTTTATCGGTTCAGCCGGAACGGGGATGATTCTGGTATTTATTAGAGATTACGATTGGTTTAGGTCTATTAATTTTAACTTTTTATTCTGGCACGTAGAATTTTCTATTGTTATGACTCTATTAGGTATATTTCATGCTCTCTGGCATTTAAAATATTATCTATCGATATTTAAAAAGAAAAAGAAGGACTACATTTGCAAGTCTTAAAAAGTAGAAAGAATTAAAAAACTATGATTACAGGTTCAGAGTGTGTTAATAAAACCGATGAAGAGATAGTAGCCCTGACTTTAAAAAATCAAGACTACTATCTATATATAATGAAACGCTATGAAGCCAAGCTTCTTAATTATATTTTAAAAATATCTAATATAAGCAGAGAAGATGCAGAAGATATTCTACAGGAAGTATTTGTCAAGGCTTACCAAAACTTAAATGATTTTGATTTAAATTTTAAATTTTCTAACTGGATATATAGTATTGCTCATAATACCACCATTAGTACTTTTAGAAAGAAAAAAGTACGTCCCCAAACAATTTCCTGGGAAGATAAAGATTTAAATAATATATTGGAATCTACTTTAGATATAGAAAACACAAGCCTTCAAAAATTAACTTATAAAAAAATTTTAAAAATAATTAATCAACTGCCTTTAAAATACAAAGATGTATTAATCCTAAAGTTTGTGGAAGGAAAAGATTATCAAGAGATAAGCGATATTATGCGCAAACCGATGGGTACTATAGCTACTCTGATAAATCGAGCTAAAAAATCTCTTAAACAGGAATTAGAAAAGGAGGATATTAAACTTTAAAAAATTATGAAAAATATAAGCAATGAAGTTCTTAAAAAAATAAAAGATAATAATATTAAACCAAAACCCCGCTGGTACTTTATAACTAGAAATTATTTTATCTGGTCGATATTTGGAATTTCGATAATCTTGGGCAGTTTTGCCTTTAGCATGATATTATTTATTATCAGACAACTTGATTGGGATATCTACCATTACATGGGAGACAGTTTATTAAAAACTGTGTTTATAAGTTTGCCCTACCTCTGGTTAATATTTCTCATCCTATTTACCGGAGTGGCTTACTATAATTTTATTCACACCAAAAGGGGTTATCGATTTAAATTTATATCAATCCTCTTAATTAGTTTGATAATTAGTATTATTTTGGGAACCGTCCTTTATTTTAATGGCTTTAGTGAGAGATTAGAAAATGTCTTTTTAGAAAAAATTCCCTATTATAACCGGTTGGTTTATTCTTTTGAAGAACAATGGATGCAACCTAAAAGAGGGCTTTTAGCGGGAGTAATTATAGAAACAGGACTTCCCGATAACAATTTTATACTTATAGATTTAGATAATAACCGCTGGACTATTGAAGCTGGTAAAGTTATCTGGAAAGGGAAAATGACCCCTGCAACCGGTTTAAAAATAAAACTTATTGGTACACTAATAGATGATAATAATTTCAAAGCAATGGAAATAAGGCCCTGGCAAGGTAAGGGGCGATTTATAATGAGGGAAAATCAGTAATATTTTATTTTCCCGATTATTTCCCTTCTAAATTTATGGATTGTTGATTATCTAACCCTATGTTTAAATCTAATTCTCTACTATTTTTTAAATCATTAAGTAATCTATTCTTTGCTTCGTTAAACTGAGCACTATACTGGGGATCAACTGAAAAAGCAGCCGGAAGCTTAAGCTTTAAAAAATCTACCCTTTCTCCATTTTTACTAATTGAAAGATCTAAATGTGGACCTGTATACAAGCCGGTAGATCCTACATAACCTATACTGCATAAATTAAAAGCATCTAAAAAACTAAAAGTTATTTATACAAATAATTTCAATTAATATAATGTTAAAATAATTTCTATCGCTTGCCATTATAAAACCGAACCAATACTACCTCAAAAACTATTGGCAGAACTAATGAGGAATATACATATAGGGAGCTGGGAAAAATTCTTTATCCTCGATAAACTTATCTAAGTAGGTTGCAAGAATAATTTCGTTTTTCATCCCGACATCTTCGGTATACCCATAGGTAGCCTGGTAGACATCAGTGGCTTCATCAACAAATTCCAAAGCAGTCCATTTTGCCCCGGCGGGACAGCCAAACATACACTGACCACAATTTATACACTTATTGAAATCGACACATTTGGGTGTAGGTTTCATCTCCCAACCCAGGGATTTGGCTGCCTCTTGATCCGTTTGGTACCCTCTCCAAATAAATGAGAGGGCATGGGATTAACGTGTAAGTCTCTTCTGGCAGATTCCAGCTCACGATGGATACCCTTGTCTTTTAGCTAATGGTTGGTACTATCGACCCCCATATCGGACTTTCACCGACAAGTAATCACCCATGCTCTGGGCGTACATAAAAGAGGGACATCGAAGTGTCCCCCTTTTATTAAAATCAAGTCAATAAATTAATCAGTAATTAATCAGCACCTAAGCAATCGCCGATTTCAGCTGGATCTGCAAGAGTAACAACTGCATCGTACACTTTAGGTGTATCAGTTGTAGTACCGGTTATGCAAGTTAAGGTACAATCAATTGGACAAGCACGCCACCCGGGCGAGCTGTAAGCAGGAGTTACACAAGGAACGTCACAACATTCATCAAGTGGTCCTCCTTTTTTTTTAAAATTTCAAGTGTTGCGAATATTGTTGTTGTGTTAATAGTATTAAAAGAAGCAAAAAGTTAATTTTTAAATTCGCAGTCACTGATTGATTATTTAATGATTGTGCCTCACCTTTATTTATTAGGTTTACGACCTTGGCCATCCTCTTTAGGATTTTTACATCCGCCGCGTCCCTTGTTAGTACGCTTTCCTTTTCCGCTTCCGTCTTTCTTAGGCGTTCCTTTAGGCATTCTAATCACCTCCCTTCAGAAAGGTATATTATTTTAATGATAGAGCTTATTACATTCTTTAAAAAATTAAAATGTTTTACCTGTTAAAATCAGATTTTTTTGTTCCCCACTAATAGTAATACGATACCACCAACCAGCGCAATACCACCTACGATCGGGGGTAAGGGTATAGTATTTGTCTTATTGGCAGTAACCTCAACTGAGCCGATGTCAACGACTTTCTCTCTGGAGGTGTAGGTTATGCCTTGATAGGCAAAGGCCACGATCCCGATAATAATGAGAATAATACCTAACATTTTCATTTAATTTCTCCTTTCAGTTATTTATTTACAGATACTTACTTAACTTCGCAAAATTAATTAATTTTAATTTCTGTTTTAAAATAGCCTCTTAAACTCTTCACTTAGAATGGTAGTTAGATCACTCCTTTTATTCCCCAAGTAAGTCACCCATCTCGACCTGATGTGGATTAAGAAATCTACTGAGGATATTTTACATATGAGAAATATGCTTAAAGATTAAAGAACATTATTATTATATTATAAAATACGATACAGGCCAAAAAAAGTTTCAAATAAATATATGTTTTTCTATCCTTTGGACATTTTCATCTCCTCCTTTACTAAGATTTTAATTCTAAATGATAAATATATCATGGTACTTAAAGTCTATATATACGACATCTATCTTAAAAATCCTTCTTTTACCTATAAAAATTTACATAAATAGAAAAGCCCTTCCGTAAAATGCCAAAGGGCTGGAAATTGACAAGCTCCCCCTATTGGACGCTTTCAGAACTTTTAAAGAGAATATGACCACAAAAAATATTAGATTAAATCAGTTAATTTTTCAATATTAAAGTAATACCTAAAGATTAGAGTTGGTAAAATATTTACAAATAACAAAACCTTTTAGCACAGATTAAAGGGCTACTGATGAGATCGTATCAATTTCAAACTCTAATACCTCTTTTTTTTACTCTTTTTAGATAATGATAAAGTAAGCGACCGGAGATAAAAATGGGAAACTATTATCCTATGCACAAGCCTCCTGTTTGACTGTTGTTTAATTCATTAGATTCATCGATGACATCTGCACTATCTACCGTAATTTTAAAGCCACAATCTGGGTCATAACAACCGATTGGGATAGAAATTAGAATGTCGATTGTTTCCCCAGCTAATAAGCTTGGAACAGGTTCTAAAATTTGTCCATATTGAACAAAATCAACCTCCAAAGTTGAAGGACCAGCAGCTGCAGTTCCCTTTTCGCCACTTTTATCTGAATAAATGTTCTGTATAAATTATAGTCTTCCCAACTCAAACAATCTTAACAGATTTAGGCGTCTATTCATCATCAAATACGCAGTCCCCTGATGTTACCTAATACGCCAAATGCTTGCAATAACCAAATAATTACTACAATAACCACAACGACATTCAAAATCTTCTTGATTTTAGCATCCATTGGTATGTAGCTATTAATTAACCACAGAATTACCCCCACAACAACTAAAACAACCACTAATGAAATCAAAGACATTTTCCTCACCTCCTTTATTCAGGTTTTAATCCTACACTATAAACATTTAATGATGCTTATAGTGTATATATACTATACAACTTATTAAAAACCCTTCTTTTTCTATAAAAATAATTAAAAAAAAGATTAAGC
>JBBRDV010000069.1:0-7490 GCA_038203565.1 Atribacterota bacterium | reverse complement strand
GAGTCCGATCTTTGAATGTCTGTCTTTATCTTTAACTTCTTCAGCTGTTCTTCTGTGAGTCCGTCAAATACCCTTTCCAGTAAGTTCTCTCCCGTCTCTAAAAAATGTTTCAGCAGTCTGTTTTGGAAATTGAAAAATGTCGCTTCGCAAAAAGCCGCATCATCCATCTTGTTCAGTCCTAACGCCGTCCGGGTGAGAAGGTTAAAATCAATTTGTTCCAGCATCTCTTTTATGGTCCAGCCTTTTCTATAGGCAAGGATAATCGCCGATACCATTATGTTCACTGCCGAGTTTGGCCGGCTCCCGTTTTCAGAATACAATACTGCAAAGTTTTCCTCTTTTATCTTCTTGAAAATTAGCTGATAAAAATTGTATTCCTCCGATTCCCTTATCTTTTTTCTCTTTGATTCCGATAACTGTCTCTCTATATCGAAAAAAGATGTCTGTAGATGAGTTGTATTTTCGCGAAACATTTTTCCTCTTCCTCCTCTCTGCATTTGCTTACTTTATTATACAACTTTTCCATCTTAAAATTAAAAATAATTTATCCTATAATTGACTTTTTAGAGTGGACTCATTTATGATATTCCATATTTTTGAACATCATTTTTCTCCTTTTAAGAATAATAGGGATAGACACCTATTTATCAGCTTTCTCCCTAAGTCTTTCTTTAGGACGTCTATCTATGATAAGACTTAAAATCTCAACTATCTGAATAAGAAAATACTCGGCTTCATTAGGTTTTCCTTTAAAAAATAGCGAATTACAGAACTAATCTAACCTTCTCCTGTCATCTTGGGGAAGTGATGTCAAAAGAAATAGACGTGGGCACCCTCGGTGTAATCTAAAGGAGTACCATGTTCGTTCCCTAAGAATGTGTTTCCTGCAATAGTATATTCTACACCTTCTACTGGATTAAGCGGCACACCGGTTGGAATTTTCTCTCTACCAGCACCCCAACCAGATGGACGGGGGTTAGCAGGGAAAATATTACTATCCGAATACACACAAATCCCACCACCATAATCTATGGCATAATTTTCAGTAATGTTATTGTTCTCAATGATAGAAGAACTCATCACCACGCATATTCCACCTCCACTGCACCTCCACTGTAGTCTGATTCGTTTCCAGTGATAGTATTGTTCTGTATGATAGGTGAGCTATAATAACCCACATAAATCCCACCACCATAAGCTGCTTGGTTATTCATGATCATATTATTCAAAAGTGTGGGAGAACTGCTCCCGATATAAATTCCGCCACCATAATACATTGCATTTCCGTTTGTGATTTTAAATCCTTCCAGTGTCGAGGTATCACCTCCGGTAAACTTCACCACAGAATCGCTTGCGGTACCTCGGATGATGGTGGCAGCAACCGTACTGGGATTTGAAGGATCAGTACTTTGCAGGGTAATGTTCTTATTGTCAAAGATAATGTTTTCATAGTAGGTTGCCGGGCAGACGATAAGGATATCTCCGGTTAAGGAAGCATTAATAGCTGCCTGGATAGTGGTATAAGTAGCTCCGGTAGTCGTATTGACTACTCTTGGACCTGGGATAACAACAAAGCTGATCTGGATGGTATGGTTTTCCTGGACGTCCGTAAAGGTGTAGGTGGTAATCGATCCCTCTGAAATACCGTCTACCAGGACATCATTAATCTGGGAACAAGAATCCGGAGTGAAGTTGAAGGTTTGATTTCCCCCTTCACTGACGCTGATCACGCCAGGTGGGGTTATGCTACCGCCGGCTCCGGCAGTAGAAGTGATGGTATAACCGGTGGGGGTGACTCCGCCACAACCGGATAGGCATATGAAAGATATCATGATAAAAAAACAAAAAGATTCTTTTCACTTTTTTATACCTCTTTTATTAGATTTTAAAATTGTTCAAATAAAACTTCTTGGTCTTTTACCAACAATTTCTCATGACTAAAAAATCTCCTTCTTTTTCGTTCCTCCTTTCTTTAGATTACATTTTTTAATAAAGGGTTCTAGTCTTGAAATATCACTTATTTTCTTCTCGGCTAAATTTTTTTATCTTCCTGTTCACTGAACTATATTCACACCCATATATTCTGCTATCTATTTTGTCATATTGCAAGACCTGGCCCTCATATTCCTCTTGATTATCAACTCCCTTACGAAAAGGTAGAAAAAGTTACCGAATTATTGAGCTAGTGCGATTGCCCCTTGTCACATAAATAACTAAGGTTTATCTTCAATTAATTTATACAAATTAATCTCAGGCTTACCTGCTTGTAATTCCAATCGTTTAGTTGCACTGCTAGTATAATGTTTAGATTCCTTATGAAACTTAATTGCTTCTTCATCTCTCCATTCTTCTATAAAAGCTAATCTATTTTGATTGTTAATATCTTCATACAAGTTGTATGATATACATCCTTTTTCTTTTCTACTTTCTCTTCTAAGTTCTTCTGTTAAAACTTTAAAATCTTCTTTTTTCTCTGGTTTTAATGTCAATTTTGCAACTATAGTAATCATATTTATCCTCCATGTCTATTGAAAGTTATTTTTAAATGATATCCTAACATATATTAATACGACAAATCTTTCTAAAATCCTTCTTTTCTAATTTCTTCCTAGAATGAATCATAATTTTTTTTAAATAATTCAATTTTATTTAAATCCTTTTCAGGAAAAGACAAGGGGACGTCAGACTGTGTGAAAACCAGCAATGTATTCTCCCATAAGAGCTAAACTTAAGGTCAAACTGTCTCCTTTAGCTTCTAATAAGATAAAAAAATAAAGAAAGAGGCATTGGTACTTCTATACCAATACCACATCCCCTCTCTGTCTTAATCTTCTTAATATCTCTTCTGTTCCCAGGATGTTGATGACCCGTTTGAAGTTATAGGCCAGAAAGGATAGTGAAATCTCAGCACTAACCGAAACCTTTCTTTTGGTAGAAAGAAATAAGCTCCCCAACCTCGTTTTATGGTGCCAAAGGGGTGTTCTACAATCATTTGCCGGAGCTTATATTTTTTTATGTTCCTTTTGGTTTGTGAATCAATCTGGTTAAGGAAGTCCTGATCAGTATGCCGGCAGATGCTCCTGCCTTTTTTGGCGCTGGTGCATCTGGCTTTAAATTCACAATCTTTACAGACAGCATTATTGCGGTATTCATAGCCGATTATCTTTCCATCTTTCTTCCTGGCCCGGTAGTAAGGGAGTTCCTTTCCAGCTGGACAAAGATAGACATTTTTGGTTGGATCGTACTTAAACTGGTCAGAATAGAATGGTTGGTCTTTGGTACCATTGGCATAGGTTTGTTTGGTGATGTAAACGGTGATCCCGTTTTCGGTACATTTCTTTAAGTCTTTAGCCTTATAGTAACCCTTATCGGCCAATACTTCAAAGGTTTTGTCTCCAAAGAGCCTTTTGGCTCTTATAGCCATGGGGGCTAGTTGCCCTAAGTCATTTGGTTTTTGGCTAACCTTGAAGTCGGCAATTAATTTGTGTTTGGCATCTACCGTGGTTTGCACATTGTAACTTACCTCAACATTATTATTGTGGTTAGCCATCAGCCGGGCATCAGGATCGGTGGTGGAGATCTTATTTTCACCGCTTTGTTTTAGTTTCCTCTAATATGATGCATACTTTTCTCTGCGGTCTCTTAATTGTTGTATTCTTTTGGTTATCTCTCCGGCATCAGGCTGGCGGTCATGGGATTCGACCCGGTCATTTTGAAGTCAGGTTTTAGTTTCCGGATTAACCAGATGACCTCTAAATTTCTGCTGGCCTCCTGTTCTAACCTTCGGGAGGAACGCACTCGGTTAAGATAACCGTAGAGGTAGAGTTTTAACATATCTTTGGGATGATAGGGCGGTCTTCCCAGTGAGGGATTAGCCACCCTTTGGAAACCCAGTCTTTTAAGGTCAAGCTGCTCAATATATTTATCGATTATCCGAATGGAATTGTTGTCACTTACATATTCATCTATACTTTCAGGAAACAGTATGATTTGATTTCTATCTTCACCTTCTATATACTATATATCCCATAAATCCACCTTCTTCTCTTGATTTATATAGTCATATTATATCATCTTTGTGGATTTATATTAAGTTAAAAGGTTACTTTTCACACAGTCTGACGGTTCTCTGACATTATAAACAACTTTACTCATATTGATACCACCCCTATTATCCTATCAGGCATTGAAAAGAAGCACATCGATTATTTTTCTGCAATAACGAGCATTTCAAAGTCTTCCGTGGTCAATTGATCTTTCCGGGAGTAGGCTCCCAGTTTTGCACCAAAAATATCTATTTTTTTATACCCAAGAGTTTTCAAAATCCAGGTTATTTCACTGGGAACATAATAACGTTCATCACATTTCAATTCTTTTTTATTTCCTGAATCGTCTTCGAACACAGTGGTATTGTGATCACGGAATGTCATCAAATCAAAGGTGTTGCTCTTATAGATGGCATTGCCTTCTTCGCTATCTGATGCATAAAATTTCTCGACAGAATGATAGAGTGGAAACAATCCATTTAGCGTGGTAAATATGAATTTCCCCCTATTTTTTAATGCCTTTGTCACATTTTTAAGAATTTCGAAATTCATCTCATCAGTCTCCATCAAAGGGAAAGCGCCTTCACAAAGCATTATCGCGGCATCAAATTCGCCCTCAAAAGGAAGCTTGCGGGCATCATATTGCTGAAAATCAATTTTCAGATTAAGCTGTTTTGCTTTCTCCTTTGCTCTGGCAAGCTGAGATTCCGACAAATCAATTCCTGTAACTCTATAGCCTCGTTTCGATAACTCAATCGAATGCCTGCCCGTTCCACATCCGGCATCAATGATTCTTGTATTTTTATTATAATTTAACTCTTGTTCAATAAAATCGCATTCCCCAAGCGTTCCTTGAACAAAACACTCCTTATCATATTTCTGCGCATAATTTTCAAATAATAACTCATACCACTGCTTCATTATCGTCTCCTCCCATTCACCAAATCTACAATTGTCTACAATTACCATTGCACCGTTTAAATTCACACCTACTAAACTGACCCGATTCTAATATTCAAACTGTCCCCTGTTTGTGAGAAAGAAATCTCTATATTATGTAACGAACCAATTCATCAATAGATTTGCGTTTTTTTATTCCCGGATGATCTGCCGGATAGCCTATCGGTGTAAAAGCAATGGGTTCCATACCTTGAGGGAGATCAAGGAATTTCCGTGCTGCATCAGGATCAAAAGCGCCTATCCAACAAGTGCCAAGCCCCAAATCTGTCGCAGAAAGAATGATATGATCCATGACAATAGCTGAATCTACATCAGCATAATTCCTTCCATCCCTGCGAACCCAATTTCCTTCCGGAATCCCACATATTCCTATGACATAAGGAGCCTGAATAAACCATTCTTGGTGGTATATCTTTCTTAATTCATCTTTAAAACCGACAGTTTTGATGACAAATATCTTGAAACTTTGCCTATTGTCTGCTGTCGGAGCCAGTCTTGCTGCCTCTAAAAGCTTATCGATTATATGAGATGGTACATCATCCGGTTTATAGGCTCGTACGCTATATCTTTGTTCAATCAATTCCTGAAATTCCATAATTTATTACTCCTTCTCTATTTGATTTTAGTTTTGAAAGCCTCAACTATTTAAATAAGAACCTCCTCGGCTTCTTTGGGTTTTCCGTTAAAAAATACCGAATTACGGAACTAGTTTAACCTTCTCCTGTCATCTTGCAGAAGTGATATCAATAAAAATAGCTGTCCCTATTTTTCCCCTTTCAGACTTATTTTCCCTCTCTTTTTTCTAAAAAGTAATCTTTAGTGCTTTTTCCATAAAGGCTTCCTCTTTTCAAGAAAAGCCTGTACCCCCTCTTTGGCATCTTCAGTCAGACATAAGGAGGCAAAAAGTTCGCCCATATAATCTATCGCTTGATGATAAGGCAAATTATGCATCTGATAAATACCCCTTTTTCCTATTTGAAGAGCAAGGGGGCTTTTTTGGGCAAATTTTTCTGCCCACTTCATTGTTTCTTCCTCAAGTTCTTCGGAGGGAACTACATGGTTTACTAAACCTAACTTTTCCGCTTCTTCTGCAGAAATAATGTCCCCGGTTAGAATTAACTCCAAAGTCTTTTTTCTTCCAACCAATTGGGGCAAAGGAACGGCCGGTCCTAAACAAATCAATCCAAGATTAATGGCGGTCGTACCAAATTTGGCATCTTCAGAAGCTATGCTAAAATCACTGGCATAGACCAAACCTGCTCCATTAGCAATAGCATAACCTTTTACCGATGTAATCACCATTTTTTTCATCCTGGCTATTGTATGGTTATGCTCATCCATTAAATGAATAAATTCCCGATACTCAGAAACATTTTTATCTTTAAACTCATTTAATGCAATACCAGTAGAAAAATGTTTTCCGGCCGCTTTTATGACAATGACTCGAATATCATCCTCTCTCTCTAATTCCCAAAGCGCACCATTTAGTTCTTTGGCAAATGGAACATTAAAGGTATTCCTCTCTTCTGGTCGATTTAAGGTAATGAATCCTATTTCATCTTTTCTTTCAACAAGAATGTTTTTACCAGACATTTTTCCCTCCTTTTATCTCTATTTTTTTCTCAAGAAAATGGAGTCCTTATTTATTCAAAATTAGAAAAAGTTACCGAATTATTGATTTGAAACAACCGTCCCTTGTTTCAAATACATCTTAAAATATTATTCATGTTATTGCCCAATACATTTTCTTTATCTGACTCCTTAATATCTGACTCCTTAATATCCAAAAATTCTATTCTTTTAATACATTTTTCTAATGCATTCTCTCCATAGGGCGTATCAGAACCTAATAATAGTTTTGAACTTCCAAAATGTTTCAATGCTAATCTAAGTCTGTATTCAGAAACAAAATATGTATTTGATAAATCAAAAAATATGTTATTAAAATATTTCAATTCCTCATTTAAAAAATATTCAACTTTGGTATCACTCTCTTCATTAGGGTAAGAGTGGTTGCAATTTTTATTTTTTTATTAATATTAATGGTAACCAGGACATCTTTTTGAGGAATTTTTTCCGCGTTATCATCTTTATTTAAACTTGTAGGTATTTGAATTATTTAATTCACCTGGAACTAAAACAACCACATCAATATTATTATTTGATAAAGTATGATGTATATCTTCGATAGTTAGATATCCACCACAAGCACCACAAGCATGACCATGTCCATCTATTCTCATATTCAACCTCTGCTAACAATTATTCATTTAAAATTTTCGTCATTACAATTGAAAAATTTCCCTTGACAAATAATTTTAACAAACTGTCAAAGATAAAGATTTGACCCTTTTTCTGTCTACTCTACCCGGCTAAAAAATCAGCTATCATTTTTAAAACATGCTGGTATTTTTCAGAAGACAGTATACACATATGTCCACTTCCTCTCATCAAATATGTTTTTAAATTTGGTATGATTGTCTT
>JBBRDV010000068.1:0-7554 GCA_038203565.1 Atribacterota bacterium | reverse complement strand
GCCCCTCTGCCTTCAGTTTGCTCGCTTACAATATTAGCTACATTGTCTTTTTTAGGATTTAAGGTTATGATATTGTCTCCCATCTTAGTCGCCAATTTTAACCTATATTCATTTAAATCCACCACAAATATCTGCTTAGCTCCTGATATATTTGCAACATTTGCTGCAAATAGTCCTATAGGACCAGCACCGATGATGACTGTGGAAAGACCTGCAATCTTATCCCTTAAAACGCCATGAACGGCAATGCCAAAGGGCTCGTAAATGGCTCCTATATCCGGAGGGGTATCTGGATGCAACTTCCAGGCACAAATTTCTGGTATTTTTGCATATTCTGCAAAAACACCATCGGTATGTACTCCTAATATTTTCATATCCCGACAGATATGTTGCTTTCCTGTTCTGCATAATATGCATTTACCACAAGGTATATGCGTTTCTCCGGCTATTAAATCACCGGTTTTAACTAAAGTTACATTTGAACCAACTTCGACAACTTCCCCACAAAATTCATGACCAATTATCATAGGATTCTTAGCGTTTACGTTTTCACACCAATTATTCCAATCATACAAATGAATATCAGTGCCACAAATTGCTGCTTTTTTAACTTTTACTAATATTTCATTTTCTGAAATTTTAGGAATAGGCACATCTACTATTTTAATTCCTTTTTCTCGATTAGCTTTATATGCAGCTTTCATTTTAATCTCCTATATCAATAGATAAAATCTTATAGATTTTCTTTATCTATTTAAATATTCTAATTATCAACACTAATTACGCTAACCCAATGATTTTTTATATATTTGTCGAGCATCTTCATATGAAATAGGCCGTGGGTTATTCTCAAGAAGGCGTTGCTGTTCTGATATAGCCAGTGTTGCAAGATTGTCCAATACCTTTTCAGAAACCTCGAATCCTTCAATAGCAATACCAACATCGTTAACTAATTTCCGTATTTCATCCACAACAGATTTTACAACCTTTTCTTCGGAAAAAATAGTAGTTTCAATTCCCATCACTTCAGCAACTTTAATGAACTTTTCTGGGACTGCTTTCGCATTAAATTCCATCACTTCAGCCAGCAGGATTGAATTAGATAACCCATGGCTGATATTATACTTTCCACCAAGGGGATAAGCCAGAGCGTGTACTCCTCCTGTGCCGGAATTTGTTATAGCTATCCCTCCATAAAGACTACCAAGCGCCATATAGTACCTTGCTTCTTTATCGCTCCCATTTCTAACAGCTCTTCGAAGATATTTACTGATTAATCTCATGGAATCCAAAGCAAATAAATCACTCATGGCATTTGCTTTTTTACAAATAAAACATTCAATCGCATGGGTAAAAGCATCTATACCTGTCTCAGCAGTAATCTTTGGTGGAAGGGATAAGGTAAGTTCGGGATCAAGAATGACTAAATCGGGTATTAGATAAGGGCTAACTATACCTTTTTTCCATCCCTCTACTGGATCCTTAACAATAGTATTAGGAGTAACTTCTGCTCCAGTACCTGAAGTAGTAGGAATCATAATTGTAGGGATACCACTTTCTTTAATTAAATTTATCCCTAAATAATCCCTTATTGAGCCCTTAATGCTTCCGGAAACAGCTAATAACTTAGCTACATCAATTGTACTCCCTCCGCCAATCCCCACAACTTCATCAAAATTAGAAGCTACCTTTAGATCATGAATAGCTCGATCTATTTCAGCTATTGTCGGCTCATTTTTTATATTATCAAATACTATAAAAGAGATATTCTCCTTTTTTAAATTATTAAACATCTGATCAAATATACCAATTTTTTTTAAATTGTAATCAACAATTATTAATACCTTATTAAGTTTCATTTCTTTAATTATTTTAGATAGGTCTCTACTTTTAGAAAAACCAACCTCAATCTTACGAGGCATTTTAAATATAAAATCCTTCATTGTGATAAGCCTCCTGCCTTAAATAGCATTATTTTGTTATTTTGGTCTATTTTGCAAAATCTATAGCCATCTTGATCGCTTCTATCATGCTCTCTTCGTTCGCTCTACCCTCACCTGCTTTTCCAAATGCAACGCCATGATCCACTGAAGTTCTAATTATTGGTAAACCGACCGTAACATTTACCCCACTCATCGTTAACCATTTATTAGTTTCTTTATTATATTTAAATCCAATGACTTTCATAGGAATATGCCCTTGATCATGGTACATAACTACCGCAATATCATACTGTCCACCAATAACTTTAGAAAAAATAGTATCCGGAGGGACTGGTCCATCGGCGATTATTCCTTCTTTTTTAGCCTGAGCTATTGCGGGAATTATTTCTTCAATTTCTTCTTTGCCGAAAAGCCCTCCCTCTCCAGCATGAGGATTTAATCCGGCTACTCCAATTTTTGGATTTTTAATTCCTAAATCTTTTAAAGCTTTATCCGCCAAACGAATCACCGTTAAAACCCGTTCTTTTTTTACTAAATCACAGGCTTGACGTAAGGAAACATGTGTAGAGACATGAATTACCCTTAAATTTTTGTCCGCTAACATCATAGCATAATCCTTAGTATTGGTCTTTTCAGCAAAAATTTCGGTATGACCGGCATAAGGTGAACCGGCCGCTTTAATAGCTTCTTTATGAATGGGACCTGTGACAACTGCATCTACCAGCCCTTCTATGGCCAAATCAATTCCCTTATAAATATAATCCAATGATGCCTGACCTGCTTTAGCACTTACTTTTCCATAATTGAATTCATCAAGGGTGATATTATTCAAATCTATTAAATCGATGGTACCAAATTCTCCTTTTATTTCTTCTGTATCTTTAATAACATTCAACTTTAAATTTGAAGGAATAAATTTTAGTGCATCTTCTATTCCACATTTACTTCCAATAACTACTGGTCTTGATTTTTTATAAATCTCTTTTTTACTTAAAGCTTTGACTATAATTTCTGCTCCTATACCAGCTGGATCTCCCATAGTAATGCTAATAATTGGTCTTTCCATTTTGAAATTTACCTAGTTCACTATTAGGGAACTCTCCCTCCGTTCATAATAATTTTTAAATTTATTAATTAAATCATATAAGGTATCTTCTTTCCCGAATCCGCCCGCTTTAGTTACAATATTTAATTTATAATTTTTATAATTAGCGATAGCCAAAGGAATACCTGGTAAAAGTTCGTCTAAAATAGTTAAATTGGATATACCTAATTCTCTACATACCCCCAAAGCTATATCTCCTCCGGTTAAAATTAAATTCTTTACATAACTATTTTTTATTATTTGAGAAGTAAGCTCTCCAAAAAAAATTTTAATTTCAACCTCTAATTCTCTAAAACTAAGATTGTATTTTAACATCACCTTTTTATTTATTGATTTTTGCTCATTATAAACAGCATCAGTATGTATTACTAAATCGCGATTACTTTTTATAGCATCAATACATACCGTAGTATAATTATCTAAGATTTTGTCTTTGTTAGAAAAAATCTGTTCTAAATTTATTTTTAATTCGGTAAAATTTAACCTATTTTCAAGATAATTTATTTGCTCTTCCATTATAGAATTTCGCGAACCCACAATTACTATAACCGGACCTTTATTATTTCCAATATTTATTTTGAGATCTTTATTCTTATTATATATATTAGGAAAATGATTTGCCAAACCCGCGGACCCGGAAAATAGAGCTGACCCATTAAACTTTAAACCACTACTAAATATATCCTTTAAATGTTCTTCGTTAGTAGAGTCAATAACTATTATTTTATTTCCCTTTTGGTATAATTCATTTATTTTTAATAAAATTATTTTTTGCCCTTTATCAACATCCTTTAAGTCAATCTGACCAACAGAGAAATTAGTCTGGTTTTTTAATAAGAGCGGAATAAAAGAATTTTCTCCTTTGTCCAAATTATTGGATGAGTATTCGCTTAACCCAAGGGGTTTCTGCTGTACAAGAAGATATCCCCCCACGGTAATTCTCTGGTGAGAAGGGAAACTGGGACTAAAAATACAGATATCTTTTTTTAAAATATTCATTATTTCTTCAATCTCTACACCAACATTTCCCCTTAAAGTTGAATCAACCTTTTTATAAACTATATCTTTCTTGGTAATGTTTAGTTTTTCTAAGACATTTTTTATTCTATTTCGAGCAATTTTTTTTCCTATCTCGCGAGTTTCAGTATCTACTACAAAAACATCTAAACCATCTGAAACTACTATATCTAAGGATTCATCCTCTAATATCGAAACCATTGTTTTATAATTTTTCTTTGCAAATTGTACTCCGGTATCATTCGCACCTGTTAAATCATCTGCTATTATATAGAACATCTATTATCCTCTATTTTTCATTATTTTAAATATACTAAGTTTTCACCTATTATTATAATGAAGCAATTTGCGTGCCAATCGGATAATAAATATTATATTTTATCAGTTTTTGTTATTTTACAAGGGTTTTGCAAAGATTAATAATGTCACCTTTTGATAAATTTAATTTTATTTAAAATAATTACGTTTCATAATGAAATATAATGGACAGATTATTATCTTAAAATACTTTTAAATAAAAACAAAAAAACCGCTTTGTTTCATTATGATATAGTTCTAATAAGAAACATTGCGGATTTCCTTACTTTTTTTATATTTAATTTGTTTGTTTATTTATTTAATTATTTTTCTTCATTTTTCTCCATAAAGTTGTGCGCCCAATGCCTAATTTTGTTGCTACAGCTGTTTTATTTCCTTTTTCATTTTCAATCATTTTTTCAATAATAACTCTCTCAATATCTTCTAGGTTGCCTGTTAATGGAATATGTAGATCAATTTCACTCCGATTAGTTTTATTTTTGAGATTATAACTATTTACATATATCGTTTTATCATCATCAGGAAATTCCATAACTTCTTTAACCAGATTGGTCATAATATAATGATCTTTGGTTCTAACGATTAGCCGCTCAATAATATTTTCCAACTGTCTAATGTTACCAGGCCAATTGTAATTTTTTAAAATATCCATACTTTCTTCTGAAATCCCTTTGATTTCTTTTTTGAATTTATATTGATATTTATTAATAAAAAAATTAACCAATAAAGGAATATCTTCTCTTCTTTCTTTCAAATTGGGTAATTTTAAATTTAACACATTGATTCTATAATATAAATCTCTTCGAAATTTATTTTCCCTCACCAGCTTGCTAAGATTTTTATTGGTAGAAGTAATGATTCTCACATCAATCGGGATGACCCTGTCGTCCCCCAACCTCCTAATCTTGCGTTCCTGAAGAACCCGTAGCAATCGAGCTTGGATATTTTGAGAAATTTCTCCTATCTCATCGAGAAAAATAGTCCCTTCGTGCGCTTGTTCAAAAAGACCCATTTTACCTTCTTTTTTAGCCCCGGTAAAAGCTCCTCCCACATAACCAAAAAGTTCACTTTCAAGAAGGCTTTCCGGGAGAGCAGCACAATTAAAAGCCACAAAGGGTTTGTCTCTTCTTGCACTATAATTATGTAATGATTGAGCAAAAAGTTCTTTTCCCGTTCCTGTTTCGCCATAAAGTAAAACAGGTGAATCAACTTGTGCGTAATTTTTTGCTTCTTCCTTTAAATTGTTTATGATTTTACTTTGACCAATAATATCATTAAAAGTATTTTCTGCTACATTTCCTTTTAAAAATAATTTTTCTCTTATTTTCTGTTCTATTCTTTGTATTTGGGAAACTTTTTGAAAGGTAACTACAGTCCTAACTGTTTTATCATTAATTCTGATTGGAATAATATTGGCTGCAATTTTTACATTTCCAACAGCCCATAACTTACCTTCTATCTTTTGACCTATTTTTGTAATTTTAGAAAAATTAAATTCTGGAAACATTTCATTTATATTTTTTCCTATTATTCTATAGACCTCTTTTTCAAAGATCTTCGCTGCTTGAGGATTAAAGGTATCGATAATACCATTTTGATCTATAGTAATTATTCCCTCATAGGCAAAATCGATAATGCTTTTTATTCTTTTGCTTTTTTCCAACTCGTTCCTTCTAACTTCAGCTACTCTTTCTGCTTCTAAAATGGATTGCATTAAAGCTTCTTTACCTGATTCGACTAAAACAGCATTCATACCCAATTGTTCAGCAATTTCTACAGAAATATTATCACCAACTATCCATTCATAATTTTGCCTCTTTATCTCTTCCAATTGTTTCTTAATATAACCAGGTTGTTTATACCAGCTTTCCTTTAAAGTTAATGTCTTTAATTCCATATCAATAATATTACCTAAACCTTCTACGCCATAAGTGAAAGGATGGAAACCGACAATAGCAGCTTTTTTTGTCTTTTCTCGAATCTTGTGAAGGGCCCTAATCAAATCAAATCCGCTAACCTGGACTTCGACCACTGGAAGGTTGGATACTTTTTTCTTAATCGCGATTGCAGTTCCTCCCCTGCTAATGACCACATCTACTCCTTGCTCCTCCAATACAATTGCTTGCTTTGCACCACTTTCAAGATCGCCAATTTTTACTACGATGTTTTTATTAAATTCCTGGCAAACTTCTAAGAATAAATCAGCCATTTTTTGATAAGGAGAAATAAATACAATGTTATAAGACATTGAAAAACCTCTTTTAGTTATTATTGATTACTTGAGATATTTGTTGATAGATTAATTTTTATTTTTAGACGTATGTTTTAGCCGTAGAATAAATATATTTCCTAATCATTATATTTCCCATATTTTTTCATATAAGGAATTAATCCCCCACTTTTTAAAATAGATAAAAGTTGGGCAGGATATTTTTCAATTGGTATTTTCCTCTCCGGGTTATACAAAGTAATGAAACCATCACGGAGGTCTATATTTATAGAATCGCTATGATTAACTTTTTTAATGAAATCTGAACATTTTAAAACCGGCAGTCCTATGTTTATGGCGTTTCGGTAAAAGATGCGCCCAAAGGATTCTGCAATTATTGCCTTGATTCCGGCGTATAAAATAGCGCGGGGAGCATGTTCTCTACTGGAACCGCAACCGAAATTCTTTCCTGCAGCTATTATCCAATCTTCTCCTGCTATCTCCTTGGAAAAATTGGAAATAATATCTTCCATGGCATGAGCAGCAATTTCATCCGGTAAAGTTAAATAAAGATACCTTCCCGGATAAATTTGGTCGGTATCAATATCGTCTCCCACTTTAAAGACTTTTCCAGTTACTATAGATTTAAACATATGAAATATTTCCTTTTCTAATGGATTAGAAAAAGTCCCGGGGATCTACTATTTCACCTTTTAAAGCCGATGCAGCTACAGTAGCCGGAGATGACAAGAATATTTTTGCTTCTCTACTACCCATCCTTCCGGGAAAATTCCTACTGGAAGTAGATATACATGCTTCCCCCGAAGCTAAGACTCCTTCATGAGCACCCAAGCAAGGACCGCAAGAAGGGGTGGCTAAAGTTGCTCCTGCATCTAATAATGTTTGGATATAGCCCAGTTCAATACATTTTTCTAATATTTTATTAGAGGCAGGGATGATTA